>CAVBHV010000018.1:0-10789 GCA_963595385.1 bacterium | reverse complement strand
GCATAGTACTATGCAATCAATTTTACGCATAGTTGGTGACTGACAATCGGCATTTTAGGTGTTTTTAAAAAATAAAAAGGCAGGACAAATTTTGCTTCATCCTACCTTAAAATAGTATCAAAATTTTTTATTTCCACTTAATGATAGTAAGTTTACCGATAATTGGCAGTGTCTTTGCTCTCCCGTGAGCAGAGCCGTACATTCCCCAAAAGATACCTATAATATGAAAAATAATGATTATAGGAATTGCCCAAACATTTACATTCGGTATAAAGGCAAATGCTAGATATAGTATAGCCATTGTTATCCATAACAAGAGAGATTGATTTGCGTGAAAACGCGCAAAAGGCTCTTTTTTGCAAAATATCAACGGCAAGAAAAACAACAAGTATGACAAGCACGCTACCAACTCAATCACGGGTTTACTATTATTGATATAAGATTTGCTTACATCTTTATCAAAAGCATCGCTTGTAGTTTTTTGGGTATCGTTTGCAATATTTTTTTGCACAACACTAGTAGGCTCGTCTGTATTTTTTATACTTTCGTTTTCCTTTTTTGCAGACACCACCCTACTCGATTTTTGCGACTTTTTACTCGCTTTAGTTTTTGTGTTTTTTTCATTAATTTTATCTGCCATACTATCCTCCATTTATATTATAACTATAAATAGAGTTTTTGGCAAACATTTTAAATCAATTTTACGATAGCAATAGCAACATTTTGATATGAAGTGGTTTGCGTACCTGTATTTCTCAAAGTAACGGTTGTTGCATCTTGTGCTGTTATCACCTGACTACCACCAAGCGCAACAAGCACATTCGCATCGCCCGTATTCGAACTAGTAGTATTTGCATCTGTTGTGCCGTTTAGTGTGAGTGATAGCACCGCAGGAGTATTGGCAACAGCAATAGTTGCGGTAGCCATCCAGTTTAACAAATAAGTCCCAGCAGAAAGTGTAATGGTGGCTGAATCATTATCGTGCGTGATTGCAGTGCCATTGTTTACATTATCAACTGTAAGCGTAATGTCATTGTTTACCGCAACAGAGTCCGATGCAACACGAGAAAAGTTTGCATTGTTTGCTACCGCACCACTTTCCCCAGTAGGTCCAGTTGGACCTGTTGGCCCCGTAGGACCAGTTGGACCTGTTACACCCGTAGGACCTGTTGGACCAGTTGGACCAGTCGCACCCTGCAAGCCTAACGGACCTTGTGGACCCTGAGGGCCAGTCGCACCTCTTGGTCCGCGTACCACATATGCTTGAAGTCTTGGGCAAAAAAATGGTTCGTTTGGCACATAGCCACCACTACCGCAACCGCAACAGCAATTTTTAAAAATAGGCATATTATTTCTCCTTTACAAAATAGACACGCCCGACCTGCCTATATGGCAGTTTATGAAAAAATTTTTGTATTTGTGAAAAATAAAAAAGCCCTTTGGCCTTCCAGTGGTTATATACACGCTTGCAAATCATTTTCTTTTTGGAGATTTTCCAACAACTCACTAGTCTTGCAACTAGCATTTTTGTAATAAGTGAATTTACCAAAGTCTAGTCTTTCTAGGTTATCAAATCGTACATCAGCGGTTGCACGCAATTTTAGTTCCGTAAGTAAATTGTTTTTAAATTCCATACCGTAGTAATCAAGGTGATTTAATTTGCTTTCTAAATCATATTTTGCGGACTGGTAAAAAATATTTGGATTGTATTGTTGCAGAATATGTGTAACTCCCTCAAAAAACTCATCGGCTTGCTTGTCAAATTCTTGCCAACTGCCCGCATTTTTGTTTTCTGCATACAACGCAACAATGTGGCTTGTGTCATTTTTATTTGTTAACTTTGAAATGGTGATAGTTGTTTGTTTATTATTTAATATAGGGTTTTCTAATAAAAATCTAATCAAATTTTGGCTGTTGTTATCTATTGAAAATGCAATATAAGAGTTGTAATTTTCTATTTGGAGAGGATTTTCATAAAGTTGCTCGCGCGTGAGGGAAAAGTAAGGCATACAGAGATGATGCTCTACAAACTCATCATAATTTTCAAAAAAATGCCCAGCACAACACGCAAAAGTCTTGATTTTGTGGTCTAAACAATAAAAAAGTAACTCTTGCAATTTTTGGTTGCCCTCACTAAATGAAATAGCATCTTCGCGCGTATAATCTTTACCCAAATCACTATAATGCATATGATGACTCCTAAAATTTTATTTTTGCCTTATTGTAGCATAAAATTGTGAAATAGTAAAATGTTTAAAATAAAAAATACCCCTGATAGGATATTTTTGGAGCTGATGATGGGGGTCGAACCCACGACCTGTTGATTACGAATCAACTGCTCTACCAACTGAGCCACATCAGCATACAACTTGTCTTATACCTTGACTTTTCCTTCCGTTGGAGTTTGCGTTTTTAGATGTAGATTGCTTTTTTGTTTTTCGCTTGGCGGTAATTTCATTATATCACATTACTTGCATTTATACAATCATTTTAAAGCAAAAAAGAGCATTAAACTTGCTCTTTGTTTTGTTTTTTTAGCATTTTTTGTTCTTTTGCTAATTTTTTGCGTTCGCGTTTTGCACGCCTTTTATTGTCTTTTTCAATAGTATGTTGAAGTTGCCTATTATATTTTGCAAGTTGTTTTGGTGACAATGAATTTTCGTAATCGGTCTTTAATTTCCACATTTCATCCATAACTTTTGCGCTTACTTCACTCAAAACCTCTTTTGTTGGGCGTTTTCCAGCATATGCTTCCATAGAAATAGGTTCACCAATTATGATTTTGTTCATTTTGAAAAATTCGGGTTTCTTCACCATATACATAGGCACGATAGGCGCATTAGTTTTGAGCGCGAAAAGCGCCATTCCGTTTTTTAGTGCAACCGTTTCATCTAATGAGTCTTTGCGCGTACCCTCTGGAAAAATTAGCAAATGATTATCATCATTCAAAACTTTTAGCACTGTACGCACGGTTGTTGTGCTTAAATCTTGCCTATTTACTGGTATTGCGCCAAAACTTTTCAACACTTTTGCATTAAACTTTTTATCAAACAAAGTATGTTTTGCTAGTACATAAGGCATACGATAACGGCAAACATCAAATACGATTACATCAAAATTTGACCTATGATTGCACGCAAGCACCGCACGACCTTTGGGCATATTCTGCTTGCCTACAATTTTTGTTGGTAAAATCAATCTTGCAATAGGAGCAACTAAACACCAGCAAAATCTATAAAAAAATCCCATTTCCTCTTGTCCTCCTATAATGAGGTAATGTATTTTATTTCATCTTCTGTCAAATCGCGCGAATGCCCAACTGGCAAATCACCTAATGTTAAATTGCCAAATTGTACTCGTTTTAGCACTACTACCTTGCTATCTACCGCCTCAAACATTCTGCGAATTTGCCTATTTTTACCCTCGTGAATTACTACTTTATATGTAGATTGACCGTGTTTTGTGTGTAGCAAATCAACTTTTGCATTGCTTGTAACAAAACCACCTATATCTACACCATTGCGCAAAGCATCAACTTGCGCTTTTGCTAATTCACCATCAATAGTTGCAAGATAAGTTTTTTCCAACTCGAAACTAGGGTGAATAAGTTTTTGAGCAGTATCACCATCGTTTGTAAAGAGCAACAAACCGCTTGTGTTGTAGTCCAACCTACCGACAGGGTAAATTCGCTTTTTAGTCTTTGGCAAGCAGTCCATAACTGTTCTTCTCCCTTGAGGGTCTTTGACCGTTGTCACCGTACCAGTAGGCTTATTTAGCATAATATAGATATACTCGCCTTTAATTCGTATAGGTTTGTTGTCTAGTGTCACCAAATCCTTGTTTAAATCAACTTGTGTACCCATTTTCTTTACAACTCTCGCATTTACGCGCACGCGTCCTTTTGCGATAATGTCATCGCACTTTCGCCTACTATCTACTCCTGCAAGTGCCATAAACTTATTTAATCTCATACAATTTAGCCTCGTTTCAAACTTGTTAAACTCCCCAGTGTTCCAAAATATCTTTTAACTTATCTTTCAACAACTTAGAGCCTACCTCATCTATTGTATAGATTTTTTCACTAAAAATCAAGCGTTTACCGTAATAAACTTCGACTTTACCTATTTCTTGTTCGTTTTTTACGGGAGCAATCAATTTTTCTGGCAAATCATAAACTATTTTTAGTTGAGAATGTTCTTCCTCGGTTAGTGCAAGTTTTAAACCGTTTTTAGAAAAAACTTGAATACTCGACACATCTCCATTTTCTAATGGCAAATCGGCTATATATTTGTATGGTTCTAGCACTACATAACTTTTGTATTGTTCGCAAACTGCATTTAGCATATCTGCACTCTCTTCAAACATAGGTCCACAATTTAGCACTACACACACAACGCGCAAGCCATTTCTTTCAACAGCACTAACCAAACACCTACCAGCCTTTGTGGTAAAACCAGTTTTGACACCTATACACCCTTCCAAACTATTTAAAAGCCTATTTTTGTTTGCTAAAAATCTTGTTCCTTCTTCTCTACTAGGAATTTTGATATTTTTGGTAGAAACTATTTGTGCAAAGTCTTTGTTATTAAGAGCGTATGCAGTTATTTTTGCCAAATCTCTTGCGGTTGTATAGTGGTCTTTGTTATCAAGTCCGTGAGGGTTCGTAAAATTGGTATTCTCCGCCCCCGCATGTAAAGCGGTTTTATTCATAAGTTTGCAAAAATTCTCTATATCTCCGCCTATATAGATAGCAAGAGCAACGGCTGAGTCATTACCACTACGCAACATTAAACCATAAAGTAGGTCGCGCACAGACAATTCCTCGCCCTCACGCAAATATATACTTGTTCCCTCAATACCTACTGCCCTTTTATCTACTTTGACAATAGCATCTAAGTCTTTACAATTCTCTATAACTGTAATTGCAGTAGCAATCTTTGTAGTACTTGCCATTGCTCGTTTTGCATCTGCATTTTTTTCATAAAATACACGCCCACTATCTGCATCAAACACAAAAGCCGACCCAGCACTACTCCCCACACTGATACTTGCTTTTGGTAATTCCATATCAGCCTTTACCTCAATATCAGTCATAAACACGCATAGGCTACACAAAATAGCAAACACACTACATAACAAAAATTTTTTCATTTTAATCACCTTTTTTGGTTTTCTTTATCTCTTTTTTTGCCAAAGACTTTAAATATTCGCTAAGTCCGTCACCGATTTTACTCATAACACTTGACCACGCGTTTTTATTTTGCATAGTAATCAACTGATGTTCACCTTTATTTACAATCAAAAAACCCATAGGCTCTGCTGTAAACCCTGCACCTGTACCGCCCGCAAACGGATAACAATTTCCAGCCTTGCGCACTATTATTTTATTTGCATACTGTCCTCCGCCCGATACAAGTCCTACTGTTACTTTGATAATAGGATAAGCCACCACACCTTCGCCCATATTTATAGCGCTACCGATGATTGTATCCATATCTACAAACGACTTGACACTCCGCAAAGCATCTGCTACCAAACTTGCTATTGGATTGTTAGCATCTTTCTCTTGATAATCTTTCATATAACCTTACCATCCTTTTTGTTAATCTTCTTGCTCTACATAGCCCCGCAATAATTACTAGCGGGGTGATAACTACATTCGTCTTTAATGTTGCTTTGAGTTGATTTTCAGTCGTGTCTGTTTCAACATCTATATAAGTCTTAATTTCGCCCTTTTTGGTAAATAAAACACCTAAAACCGCATACAAAAAATCTAACACGCTACCGCCTATCATACTAGGCACAAAAGCATCGTTTTCCTTGCCAACCGTTACAAACACATTTATTTGGCGAATAATTAAAAACTTGAATATTGATTTTACAAAAAACTCACCAAATATCATTTGCGGGTCAATAAGTTTTATCGGCACTTCTTTTTCTTTGCCCTTGCGCTTTATTATCATAATGACTGCCTTTTTTACTTGAACTTGAAAACAAATGATAGGTATGCCCCAAAAAGTCAGCATCACGACACCTAAATTTTCTTTCATATTGAAATACACATTCGCTCCAAAGAAAATCGGCAACAAAAGCAAAAATGTAACGACACTTAAAACTATCAAAACTACATAATACCATTGCATAATGCTATTATTTGAGAAAAATTTAAAATAATTCACTAAACTTGTAAGTTTTTTTACAAAAAAAAGAAAACAAGCGGTAATTTGCTTGTTTCAATAAATTTATTAAGCCTTATTTGATATAGTTGTGCTTTCCTCGCCTTCTTCAAGCGGTACAACTTCAAATTCATTGTAAATTGAATCATTTTCGGTACCAGCATAAAGTACTTTGATTTGAGCAAGTAATTCTTCGTATTTTGGCAACTGCTCCAAACTTTCCAACTCAAATCTTTTTAAAAATTCATCAGTTGTGCCAAAAAGCAATGGCTTGCCTACCACATCTTTTCTGCCGACAACTTCAATTAGGTTGTGTTGCAACAAAAGTTGAATAGCATAATCACTGCTTACGCCTCGTATGTTTTCAATTTCAAGCCTAGTGATAGGTTGTTGATATGCAATTATCGCCACCGTTTCTAGTGCAGTCTTGGTAAGAGCGCGTTCGCGAATAGGATTTAACACAACACTAATTGGGTCAGCAAGTTCTGGGTTGGTACAAAATTGCAATTTGTGCTTGTATGTAATCACTTGAATACCGCTATCTTCGTTGTACTTTTCTTTTAAAACAGCGATTGCTTCGTTTATGTCTTGTTCGCTTACTTCTAGTTTTTCGGCAATATCGTTAATCTCCACACCATTGCCCGCAACAAACATAATACCCTCAATTATACTCGGTAAATTCTTCTGCATTTTCTTTCACCTCTCCCTCTCTTTTTTCTATCTCAATTTCTCCAAACAAGTCATTCTGCACAACAACTGCAATTTGCCTTTTCAAAATCTCTAATAGTGCCAAAAATGTAGTAATAATCTCACTTTTTGTAAAATCGCTCTTAAATAGGTCATCGAAACGAATTTTTTTATTCTGTTCCAACTTTTGCTCAATATTTTCAAAGCAATCGTGAACAGTAAATCTATCTTTTTGTACTTTTCTTTCCAATATTGGCGCTGATTTTTGCTCCAAACGAATCAACAACTTGCTAAAAGCATCGACCAAATTTTGCATATTCATATTTTTAAGCACAATTCGAAAATCGTTCGCCGACTTTTCAGGCTCTTTGTAAAAGCGATTGACATTTTCAAGCAAACCTAAATCGCTACTAGTTTCTTTGAAAATTCGATACAATTCCATACGGCGCTTGTATAGTTCTTCAGCATCAATTACTGGTTCATCATCATTTGTTTCTGGTTTTGGCAACAAGCAACTAGATTTAACCTCCAAAAGTTTGGCAGCCTCACGAATAAACCAACTCATAGACTCCATATCTACATCTTGTAGCCCACGCACATATTCAAGATATTGTCCCGTAATATCACCGATTTTGACATCTTTTATATCAAGTTTTGTAGAACGAACAAGTCGCCACAATACATCTAACGGACCTTCGTGATTTTCAAAATAAAACACCATTTCGCTGACTTCATTTACATCATCTTGTGTAATTCCATCTAAATTTTCTTGCTCTACAATATTTTCAAAATCGCCCAAATCAAGTTGTTCTTTTTCCATATTTTCCCCTATTTTTATCCTATAGTTATCCCAAAAATCATACTAAACAACACTGTTAAATTGCCTATAATTAAATTTGAAAATGCATTTAATATCCAACTAAAAGCACCACTAATAAGCAGTACTAGCATAATTACAAAACTCCATTTTCTCATAAACTGTATAAATGGGTTGTCATAACGACAGAACGCTGATACCAAATTGAAGCCGTCAAGCGGATACAATGGTAGCAGGTTAAATACAGCAAAGCACAAATTTATTGCTGATAAGTAAAAGAATAAGTAAATCAAAAATTCGTTGAATAATAGCGAAGTATCAAGGAATCCTACACACAAGGTATAACACAATGTAAACACAATACAAAGTACTAAATTTGTAAGTATGCCTGAAAGTGCGACTAAAACTTCGCCTTTTTTGATATTGCGAAAATTATTTGAGTTGATAGGTACTGGTTTTGCCCAACCAAAACCTAAGATTATTAAAAATACAAAGCCCATTGCATCAAAGTGCTTGGCTGGATTTAGAGTTAATCTACCCGCGATTTTAGGTGTATTGTCACCCATTTTTACAGCAGTGTAACTATGAGCAAATTCGTGAAAGACTATTGCAACAGTAATAGAAATAATCCACGCACCTAAAAGTATAAAGATATGGGCTGCATCTAGTCCCGATGCGAAAATATAGAAAATGCCCAACAGTGTACTCCTTTTTAATATTATTGTGTATATTATATAAGATAATAGGATTTTTAGCAATTAAATTGAGGCAAAATTATGTTTATTTTGAGTTCAAATTACCATATTTAAGCGAAAAATCAACAAAAACCCTTGTTATATTTCGCAAAATTGCTCCATAAAATAAAAATATGAAAGTGCTTTTTGTAAAATATAAACATTTAGTCGTTACTGGAATTGTGCTAGTATTTATGCTTGCGCTAGTATTGCGACCGCAAATTTATATGCAATCGGTAATAAATGGTATTTTGCTTTGGGGAACGGCAGTTTTGCCTGCACTTTTTCCTTTTTTCTTTTTTTCTGGGTTGCTAATTAAAATGAAAGCCATAGATAAACTCGGTGCGTTTTTTTCAAAGTTTACCGAAAAACTTTTTCACTGCCCCGGTAGTAGCGGTGTGATATACATTTTGAGTATTATTTCTGGGTATCCCGTTGGGGCAAAAATTGCTAGCGAAATGTACAAGCAAGGCGCTCTAACTTCGGCGCAAGTGATGCGAGTAAACGCTTTTGCATCGACCTCTGGCCCGTTGTTTATCGTGGGTTCGGTAGGCGTGGGAATGTTTGTCAGTCACACTTGCGGGTTAATTATTTTGATTTCACACTTTATAGGCGCACTCCTAAACGGGCTACTATACCGTAATTATGGGTACAAACAAGAAAAATTAAACTCCACTTTCACATTAAACAAAGGCACTCAAGATATTTTGTCCTCGACTATGTATGACTCGATTATTTCAATTTTGCTTGTTGGTGGCTATATTGCTATATTCTTTATCGTAATTGATGTACTGTTTAATTGTGGAATTTTGTCGATTTTAAGTATTGGGATTGGTAAAATTTTGTCACTTTTGGGCTTACCTGAAATGCTGTCAACCGGGCTGGCAAGCGGAATTTTTGAGGTAACGCGTGGGTGCTTAGATTTATCAAAAAGTGGAGTTAACCTACAAATTCTCACCCCATTTGCGTGCGCGCTGATTTCTTGGGGCGGAATTAGTATTCATTTGCAGGCGTTGACTTTTTTGCATAAGTGCAACATAAATACAGGCATCTATTTTTTACAAAAATTAACTCAAAGTATAATTAGTGGACTGGTGGCTCTTGCGTTTGTATTTATTCCCCCCATATAAAAAATGTTTGTAGCAATTTGCTTGACAAATTGAGTGCATATTTGATATTCTCTATAAAAGAGGTATAAAATGCAAATATTAACACACAAACTAGGTTTTTCTTTTAGTATTCCAGACACTTGGGAACTCGCTTCTAGCAAAATAAAAGATGAGTTTTCTCCATATGTTTTATATAGATTTATTGATAAAGATGACAACGACTTGCTCGTTTTGTTTGAGGGATTCATTCCGCTCACTATTCTTGATGAGTACTACGCCGATGCGTTTAGGACAGTGCGTAGAGCTAATGACATAATCAATCAAGAATTTATTGATTTTAAAATTGATGGTGTTGACACACAAGTAATGATTGTAAGGTCAGTAAACCCTAGATTTAATAAATTCCAAATTGATTATTTTTTCCCTATCTCCACAAAGGAAAGTTCTGTTGGACACATTTGTTTGATGACACAATGTATAGAGCCGAATGCGGACCAAAATATGAAACAAATTTTGGCAAGTTGGAAATACTAAACGATAGAGGGTACAGATTATGGACGCTTTTTTAGATGCTATTGAAAATATAGATAAAATAGACATTGATGAAGAATTGGTAGATATTTTTAAGCAATCAATGCAAGGATTTTCGACATTTTTTGCGCAACACCCTGAGGTTAAACTCAAATTTGACAAACTTTTTAAAGAAAAATTGTATAACAATCTACACATAAAAGTACAAACAGAAAATGTTCCTGAATACGCTATTGCTTGTTATAATCCAAAGTCTAATTCAATATTTTTCAAAGAAAAAAAAGACTTGCCTGATGATTTCAATATTCACACATTTACACACGAATTTATACATTTTATTATTCACAATGCTTTCCACAACAAAAACAATCACAAGGCTTTTTGGGAAAAAGCTCACAAAGAAAATAAAACTTGGCAAGATTACGATACCCCACTTGATAAAAGCATAAAAATGTCTTTTATGTACCTAGACCTCCCTACTTGGGCTGATGAAATGATGACCGAATATTGGGCTAGACAAATCACTGGTAATAAATTTAGATATTCTTACTTTTTTTTGGAAAGAACGATAGACTTTTTAGAGCAATATATTACTGAAATTACCCCAGATACATTCTTTAATGGTAATATCAAGAGTTTTATCAAACAAAACGGACTGGACAATTTGGATTTAGCGTTGGCTGA
Organism: bacterium; assembly: GCA_963595385.1. GTDB lineage: Bacteria > Bacillota > Clostridia > Christensenellales > UBA1242 > UBA7867. The sequence goes on along the minus strand of CAVBHV010000018.1, from coordinate 51 downwards.
ATTAAAAAGAGTGGACACATTGCAAGTTGCTCAAAAATACCGACTTACCAA
>CAVBHV010000017.1:0-11651 GCA_963595385.1 bacterium | reverse complement strand
CCGTAACTATAACGGTCCTAAGGTAGCGAAATTCCTTGTCGGGTAAGTTCCGACGCGCATGAATGGCGTAACGACTTGGGCGCTGTCTCAACAATGGACTCGGCGAAAATGGAGTATACGTGAAGATGCGTATTACCTGCAACTGGACGAAAAGACCCCGTAGAGCTTTACTGTAGCTTGATATTGGGTTCCGAATGTAGATGTACAGGATAGGTGGGAGACTATGAAACAGGGGCGTTAGCTTCTGCGGAGTCGCCGTTGGGATACCACTCTTCTACATTTAGAATTCTAACTCCGTACCGTAATCCGGGCGTGAGGACAGTGTCTGGTGGGCAGTTTGACTGGGGCAGTCGCCTCCTAAAGAGTAATGGAGGCGCCCAAAGGTTCCCTCAGAACGGTTGGAAACCGTTTGTTGAGTGTAAAGGCATAAGGGAGCTTAACTGCAAGACTTACAAGTCGAGCAGATACGAAAGTAGGGCTTAGTGATCCGGCGGTAGAAAGTGGAATTGCCGTCGCTTATCGGATAAAAGTTACCTCGGGGATAACAGGCTGATACCCCCCAAGAGTTCACATCGACGGGGGTGTTTGGCACCTCGATGTCGGCTCGTCACATCCTGGAGCTGTAGTCGGTTCCAAGGGTTGGGCTGTTCGCCCATTAAAGTGGCACGCTAGCTGGGTTCAGAACGCCGTGAGGCAGTTCGGTCTCTATCCGTTGCAGGCGTAGGATATTTGAAAGGAGTCTCCCCTAGTACGAGAGGACCGGGGTGAACGTACCTATTGTGTACCTGTTGTTGTGCCAACAGCATTGCAGGGTAGCGAAGTACGGACGGGATAAACGCTGAAAGCATCTAAGCGTGAAGCCTCCCTTAAGATAAGATATCCCACAGAGTTAGTCTGGTAAGACCCCTTGTAGATTACGAGGTTGATAGGTTAGAGGTGTAAGTGCAGTAATGCATTCAGCTGACTAATACTAATAGGTCGAGGGCTTGATCAAATGGGAAAATGTAATTGCTATGCAAAAGATTACAGTTCCCCGTTGATAGCAAAATGTTAAAAAACTTTGTGAAATTGTGTTGACAAAATATCTTAATTGTTGTATATTAGTTATGCAGTTGTGAAATGTACACTGAGCCATTTCTGGTGATTATGGCGAAGGGGTACCACCTGTTCTCATTCCGAACACAGAAGTTAAGCCCTTCTGCGCCGAAGATACTTGACGGGAAGCTGTCTGGGAAAATAGGACATTGCCAGATTCTATTAAGCGACTTGAAACCTATGTTTCAAAGTCGCTTTTTTGTTTATTAATAACGAGTGATGGGTGGTGGAAAAGTTAAGTTTGTCACGAGAGGGGGCAATGTATTTTCCAGACTGTGACCACTTCAAAAAGTAAACGGCAATATGAATATAAGAAAGGTATAATATAGTGATATGTGGTAGGTACTAGCGATGCGAACTTTTTGCCTAGTATCAAAGGAAAATAGGACATTGCCAGATTCTATTAAGCGACTTGAAACCTATGTTTCAAAGTCGCTTTTTTGTTTATTAATAACGAGTGATGGGTGGTGGAAAAGTTAAGTTTGTCACGAGAGGGGGCAATGTATTTTCCAGACTGTGACCACCTCAAAAAGTAAACGGCAATATAAAAATCATCACAATGCAAAAAGCAATAATTAGTGCGGTATCTAATTTTTCGCGAAATGTAATATAATAAAATAAAAAAGCAACATATTTTGTTGCTCTTTCTATTTTGTAGTTAAATTTCATTTTATCAATTCGCTTAATCTTACAGCAAGGCTTGCGCAACAGCCCATAAGTGGATTGTTGCCCATTCCTACAAAACCCATCATATTTACATGAGCGGGAACAGAACTGCTACCAGCAAATTGTGCATCGCAGTGCATTCTGCCCATAGTATCGGTTAGCCCATAACTTGCAGGTCCAGCACCTAGATTATCGGGGTGGAGAGTCCTACCAGTACCACCACCACTAGCGATTGAAAAGTATTTTCTACCAGCATTGTTGCACATTTTTTTGTAAATTCCAGCGACAGGGTGTTGAAATCTTGTTGGGTTGGTCGAATTTCCAGTAATCGAAATATCTACTTGCTCAAAATCACAAATAGCCACGCCTTCGTTTACACTTAAAGCCCCATATACGCGGACATCACCACGCGCATTAGTGCTAAATCGTTTTTCATTTTTAATGATTAGTTTGCCACGCGAATAGTCGTAATCAGTTTGCACATAGGTAAAGCCACCGATACGGCTAATAATGTATCCTGCATCTTTGCCCAAACCGTTTATTATTATTTTTAACGGAGTTTTGCGCACTTTATTTACACTAGTTGCAAGCGCGATTGCACCTTCACTAGCGGCAAATGACTCGTGTCCAGCGATAAAACAAAAACATTTTGTGTTGTCATCGAGTAGGGTGTGTGCAAGCCTGCCGTGACCTAAGCCTACTTGTCTGCGTTCGGCAACTGAACCAGGAATACAAAAAGCCTGCAATGCTTCACCCAAAAGCAAAGCAATTTCTTGTGGAGCGGTAGTTTTAGTCTTTACAGCAAGTGCTGTGCCAACTCTAAACGCCCAAATTGCGTTATCAAAAACAATAGGCTGTACTTTTTTGACAAATTCTTCACAATTAAGTACGCTTTCGGCTAAGTTGTACGCCTCATCAAGTGAAGCAATGCCATATTTTTTTAGCAAAGCGCGTATACCATCTGCGCGCTCCGAGTAACCTACAAAATATTTTTCTGTCATATAGCCTCCTCCATAGTGTCAATGTATTTTTTACCCTCATCAAATCTACCATAACTACCGCTTGACTTTATCAAAGCCTCTTTTGCATCAAGCCCTGCGCGAATATTTTTTAGTAATCTAGGCAAATTTACATATTCATAGCCTATAATTTCATCATTTTCATCAAGTGCAAGGCGGGTAATGTAACCTTCTGTTGTGTGGTAGTATCTCACGCCTGTATGTTCATTTGAGTAAACAGTGCCTATACGGCTTGCGTGAGTAGCACCTAATTCCTCAACGCCTGCACCTATTGAAAGCCCGCCGAGCGAAAAAGCACTTTGACTGCGACCATACGCGAGTTGTTGAAAAATATCTTTCATTGCATCGTTGATAGCATCGCAAACAAGGTCGGTATTGAGCGCTTCGAGTAGAGTTAGACCGACCAAAATTTCTCCCGCCATACACGCGCTATGTGTCATACCGCTACAACCAACTGTTTCGACCAAAGCCTCACGAATGATACCATCTTTGACATTTAGGGTGAGTTTGCACACGCCTTGTCTAGGTGCACATTTCCCACAACCGTGACTAAAACCGCTAATTTGATTGATAGATTTTATCTGCTCAAAATTGCCTTCTTGTGGAATCGGAGCAGGTCCAGAATGAGGACAAGAATTTACTTTGTAACAATGTTCTTTTATTTTCATATTTGACCCCTTTTTAGCGAAAAAACGCTTATCTAGGGCTAATTATACCATATTTAACCAAAATTCAAAAACAAATTTGACATATTTATGAAACTTTTTTGCGTAAAAAATCGCTTTCTTGACAAAATTGATTATTTTTGATATAATTAAAAAGTAGAGAAGAATTGTCTTAATAGTTTGTTTGGGGTGAAATTATGTTTACTGAAAAGTTGACAAAAACCGATATTGCTAACTTAAAATATTTGTGTTATACTAAAATAAAATTTTTAGAGGTGGAGAAATGTTTATAGAGAAATTGACAAAAAACGACTTAAACAATTACGCTGAGGGTTGGTTTAAGCAAAATTTGAGCGAATTTGAGTGCGATAGCGTAGAAATTATACGCGATGTTGACTATATGGGCAAACTTAATGAAATTAAACTAAAATTTAATTATTATGTAAATTCAAACCATTGTGATGACGATGAAAGTATTGAGACTGAAAAGCAACTTAAAGATTTTAGTACCGAGCAGTATCATATAGAATTTTTTACCAAAAAATTTGGGCTTGACTATGTTTTGCAGTTGCGTGAAGCAATAAAAAGCGACTGCAAGACTGCAAAATATGCAAAATTAAGTTTTGATAGAGCGTTTGCTGTTTATTATAAAGATTTATTTAAGGACAATAAACAAACCAATTTAGAAAGTTTTGATGACAAAATTTCTAATGCTAAAACTACAAATACGGAGAAAAATTTAGTAACTACCACTTTGGATAGATTTATGAATTAAAAGGCTTTTATGCCTTTTTTATTCATAAAAGTTGCTAAAAAAGACGCTTTGTGGTATAATTATGGTAAATTTACAAGAGGAGCAAATGACTATGAACAATATTTTTGATGAAATGAAAGAGCGCGGACTGATTTATCAATGCATTTTTGAAGATGAATTGCGCGAACTACTTGGAAGGGAAAAAGTCGTTTGCTATTGCGGGTTTGACCCTACCGCAGATAGCCTCCATGTGGGGCATTTGGCATCTATTTTGCAGTTGGTGCGTATGCAAAAAGCGGGTCATACTCCTATTGCTTTGGTGGGAGGGGCTACTGGTAAAATTGGTGACCCATCAGGCAGAAATGATATGCGCCCGATGATTACTCAGGAGCAACGCGATAATAATGTCCGCAAAATTAAGGCGCAGTTGGAATCATTTTTTGACCCAAACTGTCCAAATAGATTGGTAGTGGTAAACAACGATGATTGGATGAGTGAACTTGGTTATATCGACTTTTTAAACATTGTTGGTATCAATATGAGCGTGAATAAAATGCTTGCAAGTGGTTGCTTTGAGGCGAGAATGGCAAACGGACTCAGTTTTTTAGAGTTTAACTATATGCCTATGCAAGCGTACGATTTTTACCACTTGTTTAAAAATTTCAACTGTAAAATTGAGATGGGCGGTAGCGACCAGTGGGCAAATATTTTGGCTGGTGCCGAACTTATCCGCAAGCGAGAAGATAAACCTGTATTTTGTATGACTACTCCTTTACTTACTAAGGCTGATGGTACAAAAATGGGCAAATCTGCGGGCGGTGCTGTATGGCTTGACCGTGAAAAATACAGTGATTACGACTTTTTCCAATACTTCCGTGACATTGAAGATGTAAAAGTTGAGGAATGTTTCCGTATGCTCACTTTGTTGCCTCTTGATGAAATCAAGCAAATTTGTGCTGTTTCTGGCAAAGAAATGAACAAAGCAAAAGAACGCCTCGCTTACGAAATTACCAAACTTGTGCGTGGTGAAGAAAGTGCTAATATGGCTTTGAGTCAAGCGCGCGGGGCTTTCGGTGGAAATGTGGAGAATATGCCAGAAATGGACCTTTCAAGCGACAAATTAAACATTATTGATTGTTTGATGGAATTAAATTTTGCACAGTCGCGCGGGGAGGCAAAAAAGTTGGTACTAGGTTGCGGTGTAAAGGTAGATGAAAACACTATCGAAAGTATAGAATTTACTTGTCCTGCTATTGGTTTTGTGCTTAAAAAAGGCAAGAAAAATATTGTGAAGGTCAACATAAAATAATGAAAAGTTTTCTTTCCATTCCTGAAAATGAGGTTTTTACCAGCGAGATTGTAATCAACAAATCTCGCTTTTTAGGTTTTGCAAAGCATATCGAAACACCTGAGCAGGCAGAGGATTTTTTGAAGTTCTTACACGAAAAATACAACGATGCGCGACATATTTGTTTTGCATATCAGTTGGGAAATACTGCAAAACTTAGTGATGATGGAGAGCCGAGTGGCACGGCGGGCAAACCTATTTTTAGTTTGTTTGAAAAGAAAAAACTAAACAATGTGATTGTTGCCGTTGTGCGTTATTTTGGTGGGGTCAAGTTAGGTGCAGGCGGACTTTTGCGTGCATATACAAATACCGCAAGTGAAGTTTTGGACAATGCAGGAGTGGTGGAGTGGTCTAGTGCAAAGATTTATCAAATCACTATGGACTACAAAGATTATCAGCCTTTTTTAAACAAAATCAAAAATAGAAATATCATTATCATTGACGCAAACTTTGATAATGGAGCGATGGTAAAAATTGTTGCGCGTGATGATGAAATAATCGAAAATGCCTTATTTTTAGGTGAAACTACAAAAGCCTTTTAAAAGGAGAGAGTTTTTTGAGCGAAATTACAGATATTAAACAAGCAAAAGGCAAAGGAAAACGCTTGCATATATATTTAGATAATGAATATGCTTGCACGATTGATGAATTTACGGCGTACAAACATCGTTTGGCAGTTGGACAAGAAATTGCTATCAATTACCTAGAAGAAATCACAATGGAAAGTGAATTGAGTAGTGGTTTTGAAAAAGCGGTTGATTTAATTTCCAAAACACCAAAGACCAAAAGGCAAGTTTATACATATTTAAAAGATAAAGGCTATTTGCCTAAACTTTGTCACGCAGTGGTAGAAAAACTCAGCGAATATCATTATGTAGATGATGAGGCGTACACAAGAATGTATATAAACACCTATTTAAATAAATACGGCAAACGCAAGATTATGTTCAATTTGGAGCAAAAAGGTATAAAAAGAGATATAATTGACAATGCTTTGAGCGAAATTGAAGGACAAACTGAGGCGGTAGCAAGTCTTGCGCAAAAATATATGAAAAACAAAGAGCCAACGCGCGAAAATATAGACAAACTATGTAGGCATTTAATAGGTAAAGGTTTTGAGTGGGCGGACATTAGCCCCGTTATATCAAAAATTAAAAGCGGTGAAGTTTATGAGAGTTGGGACTGATATTTGTGAAGTAAGTCGTTTTACGGAAAAAGTCGATGACATCAAATTTTTAAATAGGGTTTTTACCAAAAAAGAGCGAGAGCATATTGAAATTTTAAATGTAAAACAGGCGAGAATGGAACGAATGGCGGGGAAATTTTGTGCAAAAGAGGCAGTACTAAAACTTTTGGGTACTGGGCTTGATAAGGGTATAAAATGGCTAGATATTGAGGTTTTACCAGATGAAAATGGGAAACCTTGCTTGTTTTTTTCTGGAATGGCGTTAAAAATTAAAGATAGTTTTAAGATAAAAGAAATTGAACTCAGCATTTCACACACTGCGACAATGGCTATGGCTGTTTGTGTGTCAAATTGATGTATATTTTTTCAAATTTTCCAAAATATAGGTATATAATTGCCTATATTTTTTATTTTTAGGTATAAATAAGGTGTTAAAAGGGATAAATTAATATGCAAGCCTTCAAAAAATACAAAAAAGAGTTGTCTAAGTTGCCATTGCACAAAATCACGCAAAAAACGCATATATTGCAAGAGAGGGAATATATTGATTTTGCTGGCTTTACGGAACGCGAAATCTGGGGTGACAGCGCGCAAGACTTGCAAAATTATGAAGATTGGTTAAAGGAGCAGTAGTTTGATAGACTCAATCAAGCGCGGTGATATATTTTATGCAAATCTTTCGCCTGTGGTAGGTAGCGAGCAAGGTGGCGTGCGACCTGTGTTGGTAGTACAAAACGATGTGGGTAATAAATATAGTCCTACTGTCATTGTCGCTGCAATCACTAGCAAAATTAACAAAGCAAAATTGCCCACGCATATAGAGTTAAATGCTCATACATACGGTTTAGAACGCGATAGTGTAGTGCTTTTGGAGCAAATTCGCACACTAGACAAAGCACGATTACTCGAAAAAATAGGCAATACCGACTCAAAAACTTTGCGCGAAATTGACACAGCCTTGCTGATTAGTCTTGGTTTGTAAATATTAAAAACAAAGACCAAAATTTGTATGGTTTTTGTTTTTTTCTTTATATGCATATTGACAAAAACTCTCAAATAGGGTATAATATTATTAATTTACTAGAGGAATAAATAGAGAGGTAAAGTTTATGAAATGGCTTAATAGATTTTTAATCTTTTTACTTATCATTTTGGTGGCTATTAGCGTAGGCTTGTCTATCTACTACTTTATGCGTAACAACGAGATTTTTAGTTTTAGCGCAGAAGATGGACAATCTATCACAAAATATGTCAATGTTGGTGAAACTTTTGACATAACTGTCACTCGTAAAAACCCATCAAAAGATGAGTACAGTTTGAAAAGTTTAGATGAAAACATCGTGAAATTTGTTGAAAAAGTTGATGAAAATGTATTTAGATTTTCAGCAGAAAACGGTGGTAAGACATCTATTCAACTTATTACTACAAACAAGGCTTACAAAAACTTGAATGTTGTGGTTTATGTAGGTAACGGTTCCGAGGAAAACCCATTCTTTATTAGAAATTATGATGATTTGAGTTCAATCGGTACTGGTGCTATTGTTGGTCGTACATTAGAGGCGAATTACCAACAAGTTGCCGACATTGATATGAATGTTGCAACTACTGCTTGGTCTCCTATCGGTTTAAATTCTACAACTGGATTTAACGGTAAATACAACGGTAACGGACACACAATCAGCAATATGCAAATCATTGCTAATGGGGCAGAATATGCGCAAGAAGGCACAAAATTTGTTGAAGGTGGCATAGAAAATGCTGGTTTATTTGCTGTTTTAGGCAAAAACGCAGTGGTAAGTCACTTAAAATTGACTAATGCTACCATTAACTGTGACTTTGTGAATGCTGGTGTTGTAGCTGGTGTCAACTACGGTAAGATTAATTTTGTGACAGTGACAAACAGCATTGTTGCAAATTCAAATAATGAGGCTACTGCTTTATTTATCGGTGGTATCGCTGGTAAGGTTGTGGCTAAAAATGTAACCGAGCAAGAGTTTACCGCGCGCGTACAATATAGTTCTGTTGCAAACACTAAATTGCAAGCAAAAAATAGCGGTAGCAAGGTTATCGGTGGACTAGTAGGTAGAGTCGATGGCGGTATGGTTTACAACACATTCGCTATGGCAGACATTATCGCAGTAAACGGCAATCAAGCAACTTTGGGTGGACTAGTTGGTTCTGTAACTAACGACCACACAAACGCTGGTAGCCGTGTGGCTATCGTAAACAACTACGCAAAAGTTTTGAGTTTTGATGTTAGAGATGTAACAAGCGGAAATATAGGATTGTTGTTGGGTGAAAACTTAAATGCTGGCACTAACACAACCCCAGAATTGAAACCTCTTGAAGAAAACAAGTGGCAAAACAGAATTTTGGGTAACTTTGTAGAGAAAGAAAACCTCGCTGAGGGTGCAACTGCAACTCCTGTAATCGGTGGAGTACACGATGAAGATATGAGTAGTGCGTACCTTGCATTGGCTGTAAGTGCAGAAAGTTTAAAGGTTATACCTACTAACGAACAACTTGAACAACTTAACACAAGTGGAGCGATTAACCCTGACCTTGCGTTTGTTGGCTACGATTCACAAGGATTTTACACAATTTGGGACTTTACTTCTGTTTGGAATATCGAGCCTAGCGTAAACAACGGCTACGCATTTATTAGAGATGATGCTGTAACTGTATCAGACATTATCTATGATGAATTTGGTACTCGTAGAATTGATAATGAGGTGAAATTGCGTCAAGCATTCGCTGATGACCTCGCCGATGATGGCTTGTACAACGGTAAATATTTAATTACAAACGATATTACTTTGACTGGTGAATGGACTCCTATCGGAACTAGTGCAAACCCATTTAATGGTAAATTTGTAATGGGTCTTGATGAAGAAGGAAATACAGTAAGCATCAACAACCTTTTGATTACTGGAAATTATAGCGAAAGTGGTTTCTTTGGCTGTATCGGCACAGAGGGAACAGTTGAAGGCTTAAACCTTTACGGCATAAAGATTGAAAATGCAAAAGACTATGCAGGTGCGATTGCTGGTATCAACAATGGTACTATCGCAAATTGTACTGTAAAAGCGAATGTAGAAAATGAATACACTGGCTTAAATATCAAAAAGACAAACGACCACAACTTGTTTGTTGGTGGTATTGCTGGTTATGTGGGTGCTAGTGCGCAAGTATCAAATTGTGAAGCATCACTCAATGTAATCGCAGACAACACTATTGCAACTAGTGAGTCATCAACTGTAATTTATGTTGGTGGTATTGCTGGTTGTGTAGCGAATGGTGAAATCATTAATTGTGCTTACACAGCAATCAAAAATGACTTTGGTTACGCTTACGAAATCAAAGCAATGTCAAACTTAAACGCAAATATGAATGTCGGCGGTATTACTGGTGCTGTGATGAGCGCTAGCAGAATCGATGGCTGTACATTTAGCGGTAGCGCAGTTGCTTCTAATGTAGAAAATACTGTTGCTGGTGGTATTGCTGGTAAAGTAGAATTAGGCTACAACGCTGAGCGCTTTATCACAAAATCAACTACTACAAACTCAAAAGTTACTGGCTACATCGCTGGTGGTATCGTTGGTAGGGTTGAATGTGCTACAAAAGACTTTGTTGCGGTATCTATGTGTGCATCAAATGGTGAAGTATTTGGTACACGCGTAGGCGGACTTGCGGGTGTATTGAAAAAAGGTGTCATCACAAATAGTATGGCAGACTGCACATTGAGTGGTAGAGTTATGGGTGGTTTGTCTGCTGAAATCGCTTATGACAACGGCGACTCATACGGTAGAGTATCTTACTGCTTCTCAAATTGTAGTTTCGTTACCTCTGCTGGTTCTGCATACTGTGAAACTGAAAGTGAAGTTCGTGCGACTAAGTTCTGGATTATCGACAAGACAAAACTTGGTGGCTATGTAGAACACTGTATCTACAACAGTGATAGAGCAAACGGTGCTGAGCGTAGGCTTGCTTACGACACTTGGGCGCCTTGGGGTAATGACCCTGATGACGGTAGAACTTCGGACAACGATTGTAAGAAAATGAACGCATTTAAAAATCGTGGTTTTGATATGACTATTTGGAGTTTTGGTACAGATGAAAATCCAAGATACCCTACATTAAAAATCGCAACTAACGCGTAATGTAAATTTTAAGATTAAAGATTGAGAAAGAAAAAATATACTAGTACTCGCTGGTATATTTTTTTATTGTAAAAAATTTGGTAGTTTTAGTGCAATTAAGCGCAAGACAAAGGTATTAATAGGGGGTATAATCGAGTTTTTGATAAAAGTATAAGTTGTGAAAACGAAAAACACCAGCACTTGCTGGCGTTAATATTACAAACTAATGCGCATCAAGGGCGCACACTCACCGTTTGGGCAGTACAAATCGTATTGCTGGTCGAGTGCTTGATTTTGTTCATTATTTTGAACAATATCATTGTTTGGCGTGTATGTGTCGTTTTGGTAAGTGTCTTGTGTAGTAGGTGGGGTTTGGTTGTCAAAAGTTTGCTGTTGTGGAGTGTCGTTTTGAGTGGTGGTTTGAGTTTGCGGGTCGGTTGTCATAGGTGTGTTTGAATTGTTTGGAGCATTGAATACATCAGCCATCCACACAGTGATACCAAACGCAAGCGCTAGCGTGGCTAAAAAAGTAAAATATACCGCAATGCCTATTTTGCGTGCGGTGCTAATAAGGGGCTTTTTTACCGCCTCAGCGCTCTTTGCGCTTGATGAAGAAGTTGATTTTTTATTCGTAGTTTTTTTAGTTGCCATAATGTTTTCTCCTAAAATTTTTCTATCTCTAATTTGCGCTAGTTAAACTAAATTATACACTTTTTGCCAAATTTTTTTAAAAATGTGTTTATTTTGATTGGCTTTTTTGTTAAAAAATAGTATAATAA
>CAVBHV010000016.1:0-11721 GCA_963595385.1 bacterium | reverse complement strand
ATTTATAGACCAAACAATATTTGCAGATAGTTTTTCATACACAAATAACAAAATAGCACTTGAAATTGAAAGCGAGTCCCCTATTTCAATAAATGATATCGCTTATTTTGATAATCAGTTTTTTATTACCGATGCAAGCAGTAATCAAATTTTCAAACACACAAACAACACAACTACTTCGATTTATCAAAACGAAAATTTTACACCTAGTGAAATTTGCGCAAATAAAGACTTTGTTGCATTTATCACCACAACGGACTACGGGGTTTATATTTTGAAAAACAACTCAGTGTCCGTACAAAAAATCGATGTTTACAAAAAAAATGAAATCACTGAGTTATTCCCTCGTATAATTCGTATAGGTTGTAGCGCAACTGGTGAGATTTTTACGATTAGTGAAAATTTTATCGCAAAGATTAATGGCGAAACGCTAGAATACTTTTGCCCACTAAATTTTGAAGAGTCCGACCTTGCGTTTATCAATGGCGGTTTTTATATCAATGAGGATGCAACAAGCATTTATTTTAGTATTGAAAACAAAGTTTACACACTCGATACAGCCACAAAAACTATTAGCCTTACCGACTTCAATATTCCTAGCGAAATCACAAATATTAGCGAAATAGCCGTTGATAATATTGGCAATCTTTTCGCTTTTGCGAATAGTTCTATCGTTAAATGCAGTATGCAGAGCAACCAAACACTAAATTTTAACGAAAGTTTTTCTGGAATGACACTTGATTTTGTAAATGGTAAAATTTTCGTTTTTGATGCAAACAGCCTTTATAAAAGTACTGTAAACGAGCCAAATTTTATCACCACTTACAACGACCAATCGGCCCCTATCGAACTACAAAATATTGAGCCTAGCACGACTGTTGCTACGATTATAGAAGTTACCACCGATACACATTTGTTTTCGTTCCGCAGTTTATATACCGCGATTGCAGATTATAGCACGGGCAAAAAATTGATTTTGCTCGATGATAGTGATAGCAAATTTTATTATGTTTATGATAGCAGTACCGAACAAAACTCTGGCTTCCTTTTGGGATACATATTAAAGGAAACTTGTACGCAGGTTAGTGCGTTTTCGCCTGAATTTACACAGGCAAAAGTAATTGTAGCGCAAGCAAAAATTTATACATTGCCAACAAGCGTAAAACTTAACGCTACCACTTTTGCACCTAGTGTGGTTAAAGTATCACGCGGAGATATTTTGGAACTTGCCAACTCGCCAGCACTCCCTATTGATAGCAATGGTACAGAATTTTTAGCGGTTAAATTTACTCAAAATGAAATCGAATATATCGGCTACATTGACAGCAGAACGGTCATAAATTCGGCTCTGGATAACGCAATAGATAATATCACCGTTAGCAATGCTAGTACGCGTGCAGATGTGGTCGTGTACAGTGATATTTCGTTGGAAAATGAAATTGAAACTATCAAAAAAGGCACTAGTATCACTGTTTTAGAAATCAACAACGGAATTTGCAAAATTGAATACTTAGAGAATGGCACAATTAAAACTGGCTATATTCATCAAAGTTTTGTAAATGACGGTAGTCTTACCCTTACACAAATAATTGGCATTTGTTTGATGATTGTGTCGCTTATAATCGCGATAATAATAGCAATTTGCTTGTGTAAAAGTCGCAAAAGGAACAAAAACAAGCCTATTGAATAGATTTTAACTAGTTGCAAAAATTTGATAAAAATTGACTTGTGTTGACTAAATTCATTGATAGATATTTAAATTAAAAAAATTATAAAAAAAGAGCATATTGCACAACTTTCAATATGTTCTTTTCTTTTTATTTGTTGCTAATTAATTAAACAATGTAGAATTTTGCTACTTTTTTGGTTTTGTATGATTTTTGCACTATTATTTTTGGCTTACTGCCCCATTTCGCGTTCTTCAACTGCGTTTATAGCGGCAGGTTGTTCTGTATAGGTTGGCGTGATAAAGTCCTCGTCCTCTGGTTGTTCTTGTGGTTGCTCGTCTTGAGGAACCTCAACTTTTTGTGGCAGTTGTTTTGCTCCTGGAAGGGTGTAATCACTCACCTCTTCTACATTAGTTATGTCCCCCATTTCATCCATAGGAGTTTCGGCCACTAGTTGCTCACTACTCGTTTCCTCTCTCACTGCTGTAGATTGAGCAGGAGTTTTAGGTTGAGTTAGTTCTTCCGCTTGCTTAATTCGGTTGAAATCAGCGGTAAATTGCTTTATCTCTAAAACATTGATTTCCAGTGGTTCGTGGTTTGCTCCAAAACGGATTTTTATTGAGTCCTCTTTGCCTCTATTGAAAGTATTTAGGCTTGCCAAAGACACTTTTTCTGGCTCAATTTCAATTCCTCTTTTGTGTAGATAAGCCACAAAAGCCTCAGGCGTTACCTGCACTTGTGCAACTAAATCATTTTCTTTTTGATTTTTCCACGCTTCGTATTGAGCGTTATCAAGCACGGTAAACTTGCCTTTTTCTACCTCAATATGATGCCTACCATTATATTGAATATGGCGCAAACCATCAATAGTTGTATCCATACCCTCAAAATATTTACCACGCAAAGGCTTGTTTAATCCATCAATGTAAATTTTACTGTGCCAGTTTCTCCAACGAGCGCCAAGTTTCATCTTGCCGTCTTTTTTGTAATCATAATTTGGAGAACCAAACGGGTTGCCGTTGATTTGGCGAACAGAATCGCCTATTTCTAACTTTTTAATTTTTTTGCAACCACCAAACGCACCCGCGCCAATCACTTCAAGATTTTTAGGCAAATCAAATTTGCCACGCCCGCCAAACATTGCTTTATTTTGGTCAACCAAGCGTTTGCACCCATCAAACGCGTTGTCACCGATTACACGAATATTGCTATTTTCGCTAAAATTCAAGTGGCGCAAGTGGCTACAATCAGCAAAAGCGCCATTTTCGATAAACATAAGATTATCTAACGCTGGAATTTCGCGAAGGTTAGTATTTGCGAAAGCATTTTCACGAATTGCGGTAAGTTTTTGCATATTTTTAAAATTATCAAACAAACGCAATTTTGTACATTCGGCGAACGCACCCTCTGGAATTTCAGTCAAATTTTCAGACAAGCGTAAAGTCCTCAAATGTCTTGCCCCGTTTGCAAAATCTTTGCCTATGCGCGCTACATTGTTGCCCATTCTTAATTGAAATAAAAATCTTTTTTCTTCGTTAGTTAAAGTTGCATCGTAATTTTCAATTTTGTCACCGATTTGCAAGGTATTTAACTCGCCAAGCACCCAAGTACCCATACTCCCCATAAAGCCTAGACCTTGCATAATTTGATTTCTTAATTTTAATTGACTATTTAATTCTGGTTCTTTTGGCATATCTCCACTTCCTATGTTTTTATAGTTATATTGTACCAAAATATTAAAAAAATGTCACTTAAATTTAAGTTAAAAATAAAAAAGCCACCAAAAATTTACTTTTTAACGGCTTTTTATCAAAAATTTAGTTTGTGGCTGTTTCTGCTACCGAATTAATTTCCTGCTCTTTTAAAATATATTGCAAATTATCTTGTTCGGAAACCTTGCTAACTGACACTTCGTACGCAACACGCTCCTCGATATTGTCATCATCAATACGCTTTTGATAAACGCGACTTTGTATTCTACCTGTTAGATAAACTTTGTCACCTACGCTCATACCACTCACAAAACGCGCGTTTCTACCCCACGCGATGCAAGGCAAGTAATCAGATTTGTTGTAGGCGCGATTTACCGCAATCAGTACATCACAAATTTCGCGCTTAAATGGCGTTGTCCTATATATAGGGTCTTTGCACACATAGCCAGCAAGTTCAATTATATTGCAGTTGAAATTTGGTTTTGGCTCTAACAATTCGCGCACAAAGACAGTAAGCATCAACTTACTTTTACCATCTACAAATTTATTGTAACTGCGAAATTGCCCATTTACCGCCAAAGTATTACCTATGTGTAAATCATAATCTTTGAAAAGCCTTTCCGAAATAGTGATAGGAATTATATCAAATTGCTCCGACAATCTACTCACTTGTAAATTGATATCATAAAATCCTTCACCATACACTTCGTGACTAAACACTGGCTCGCTGGCAATTTTCCCGCACAAATACACGCGGTTGTTGTTAAATTCAAAACTCATAATTATCTCCTGTTTCTTGTTAATTTATTTTGCCTAAAATTAGTTATTTAGGTGCTGTACACCTGCGCGGTCAATGGTGTAATTTTCTTTATACACCAAATCACCTACGCAACCTACCGTGTACCCTTTTAGTTTCAACCTATCAAGCACAATCGGCAAAGCATCTAATATATGGTCCGAATTATTGTGGCAAAGGATAATCGAACCGTCATTTACGCGCGTGAGTATTCTATTTGATATTTCGCTACCACTGATACCTTTCCAGTCAAGCGAATCAACATTCCATTGAATTGTTTGCAAATTCATACTTTCCGCGACTTCAAGTAGTTGGTTGTTGTAAGCACCGAATGGTGGGCGGAACAATTTAATATCCACATCGACTGCGTTTTTAATCTTTGCGATAGACTGTTCCAATTCCAAACTAACTTGCTCGCGACTGAGTTTTGTCATATCAGGGTGAGTGTTGCTATGAGTGCCTATTTCAAAGCCATTATCGTGAATTTCTTTTACAATGTCCGCATACTTTTCCGCCCAAAAACCCACCAAAAAGAATGTTGCATTTGCGTTGTACTCGCTCAAAATTTTCATAATATCACGAGTTTTGTCCGCTCCCCACGCTGCATCAAAACTGATAGCAACACGCTTTTCCGTTGTATCTACATTATATACAGGGATTTTACGCAAGTTATCTCCAAAAAATACAGCAGACATCGCATTTTCGCCCAACGGCATTGCAAGTATTCCACAAAGCACCATTACAAGCAACAATGACCATATCACCGTTCGCTTTATCACAAGAAATCTCATAAAACCTCACATAAATATTTTAGCAAAAATTTATGCAAAACCGCTCTTAAAAATATGTCGAAATTTAGTCGATACTATCTTTAAAGTTAAAGTCTTGTCGAAATTTTTACCGCTTTGCTTAATGTATATGAGTTTAATTCCAAATTTAACACAAAAACTAAAATTTACTGTTTTTTAGAAACGAAAAAAGACTGCGTAAATGCAATCTTTTTCAAATTTTTATTTATAAACTATGCGCAAAAGTCCAAAATTTGCTATTTTTCATTTTTAAACCCTTGTCTAATGCCAGTTATGCCTTTTAGAGGCTCGCCTTTCTTTTCACGAGGAATAATCTTGATTTTTTCGCTACTTACGGCTTGTGTTTCTTCGGTTGTGATAAATACCACTTCGGCAGGAGTTGTGATACAAGTTGCAAATGTAATTTTGTCCTCTTTGCTAAGCAAAATCAATCTTACACCCTTTCTATATCTAGGCAATTTATCAATTTGTGCCAAAATTACGCGTTTTGTTAAACCATTTTCGGTAGCAACAACAATCTCACCCTCATCGGCAGAAAGCCCCGCATAGACTACATAGTCACCCTCATAAAGACTGATACCCTTTACACCACCAGACACTCTACCTTGAATAGGTATATCATCTTTGGTTGCAAAAAGCACTTGCCCATATGCGGTTGCATAAATCATATCGTGACCATCGGCATCAAATTCAATATTAATGACTTTGTCATCATCTTTGACCTTAACCGCTTGAATATAACTCTTGACCGTGTTATACTCGCTAAATGCAGTTTTCTTAACCATACCTTGTTTTGTAAAGAACAACAAGTTACGCCCCTCGTTTTCCGCAAATTCAGCAGGTATAAGAGTTACAATTTGCTCGTCCATTGCAAATTCCATAAATAGGTCGCGCGGACTTGTACCTTTATCACGGTACTTGCAAGGTTTTAAATCAGCCATATTAAATCTAATGCAATAACCCGCACTTGTAAAAGCCAAAATTTCCGCATCGGACTTGGTTTTGAGAATTTGCGTATGCACTTGATTGAGTGAACCGCCTGTCTTAAAGTCTTTTTGTGCGTTTGCATAAGTCTTTGCATCCATTGCTTTTAGGTCACCTTGTGCGGTTAAGCCCAACACCATTGGCACGGCGACATCAACTTGTACTGTTTCGATTTCCACTTGCTCTTGCGCACCCAAAATTTGAGTACGGCGTGGATTTTTGTACTTGCGTTTGATTTCCAAAATCTCATCTTTGACAGTTTGATACTGCAAAGCGGTACTTTTGATAATCGCAGTTAGTTTGTCTATCAAAATCTTCAATTCTTTCAATTCATCAGTAATTTTGTTTACTTCAAGACTAGTAAGTCTAGCAAGTCGCATATCCAAAATCGCTTGCGCTTGCCTTTCGGAAAGAATAAATCTATCTTTCAATTTCATTTTTGCATCAGCGGTAGAAACTGCTTTTTTGATAATTTTTACCACTTCATCAATATTTTTAATAGCAATTAACAAGCCCTCTAAAATGTGGCTACGCTCTTTTGCCACTTCCAAATCATACTTGCTACGACGCAAAATAATCTCGCGTTGGTACTCAACATAATATTGAATAATCTCCATAAGACTGAGTGTTTTTGGCTTTGCCCCAGCGATTGCAACCATATTGATAGCAAAACTACAACGCATATCGGTACTTTTCATCAAACTATCGATAATCGCTTGTACATTGCCCTCTTTTTTGATTGAAATTACCGCACGCATACCATTTCGGTCACTTTCATCGCGCACTTCGGCTATATTTGAAAGTATGCCCTCTTTTTCCTCACTGAGTTCTACGATATTTTGCAATAATTTTGCTTTGTTAACTTGATAAGGTAATTCGGTAATAACGATGTTTTTCTTTTCGTTTTTCCCTTCTTCAATGTGATATTTTGCAATCATCATTATTTTACCTTTACCAGTTTCGTATGCTTTTTGCAACTCATCGGTTGTCATCAACGCACCCGTCGGAAAATCTGGACCTTTGATGATTTTCATCATTTGCTTTAAAGTAATCTTTGGGTTGTCGATATATGCAACAACACCATCAATTACCTCTGCTAGGTTGTGTGGTGGTATATTTGTTGCCAAACCAACCGCGATACCGCTTGCACCATTAACAAGCAAGTTTGGAAATCTCCCTGGCAACATATCAGGCTCTTTTAACGAGTCATCAAAGTTTAGGCTCCAATGCACCGTATCTTTGTCCAAATCGCGTAAGAGTTCGAGAGCGAGTGGCGCAAGTCTAGCCTCTGTATAACGCATCGCTGCTGCGCTATCGCCGTCATTACTACCAAAATTTCCGTGACCTTCCACCAAAATTTCACGCATATTGTATGGTTGAGCCATACGCACCATTGCATCATAAACGGAGGTATCACCGTGAGGGTGATATTTACCCAAACACTCACCTACGATACGCGCAGATTTTTTGAAAGGCTTGTCTGGGTCAAGCCCCATATCTTTCATTGCATATAAAATTCTACGCTGAACAGGTTTTAGACCGTCCTCTACACGAGGCAACGCACGGTCAAGAATTACAAATTCACTATACGGCATCATACTATTGTGCAGTACCGCATCCATACCGCACTCAATAATTCCACCAGCAACCGCTTCATCAATAGCACCCATGCTAGCCGTATTTTTTTCTTTTTCTTTCATTCTTTTACTCCTAGTTTACTGGCTTAAAATTATCTTCTTTGTTAAAGTTTGCGTGTTGTGTGATATACGCCTTGCGCGCTTCTATATTGTCACCCATAAGTGTGGTAATCATTAATTCCGCATTTGCAATATCTTCCAAAGTTACACGCATTAACGAACGAGTTTGCGGGTTCATAGTAGTATCCCAAAGTTGCTCTGGGTTCATCTCACCCAAACCTTTGTATCGTTGCATAGTGTAGCCCTTACCTATTCTCTCCACAGCCTCAGGTAATTCCGCATCAGAATACACATATTCCACATGGTCACGCTTTGCAATTTTGTATAAAGGTGGCAAACCTATATAAACATGACCATTCAACACTAATTCTTTCATATACCTAAAAAAGAATGTAAGCAAAATTGCTCGTATGTGTGCACCATCTTGGTCGGCATCACTAAGAATGATAACTTTGTGGTATTTTAGATTTGATAAATTAAAATCTTCGCCGATACCCGTACCTAATGCACTAATTATGGTACGAATTTCCTCGTTCGCAAGTACTTGCGCTAAGCGTTTTTTCTCTGCATTAAGTGGCTTACCTCTAAGTGGCAAAATTGCTTGGAAACTACGGTCGCGGGCTTGCTTTGCACTACCTCCCGCACTATCACCCTCAACGATAAACAATTCGTTCATCTCTGCTTTTCTGCCAGTACAACTACTTAATTTACCTACAAGGTTACTATTTTCTATGCTATTTTTCGCTCGCGTAATTTCCTTTGCCTTTCTTGCAGCCTCGCGCACTTTGGCAGCAGATTTACCCTTGTTGATTGCAAGTTCTAGCACATTTTTGTGTGCGTTTTGGTCAAAGTATTCCATAAGTTTTGTATATGCAAGATTATCAACCTCTGGCTTAATCTCGGTATTGCCTAGTTTAGTCTTAGTTTGACCCTCAAATTGTACATTACGCATTTTGACAGAAAGCACAATCGTTAAGCCCTCGCGGTAATCTTCGCCGATTAGAGGTGGCTCTTTGTCTTTGATGAGGTTGTATCTTTTACCCAAATCATTAAAAGCACGCGTAATGGCGTTTTTTAGTCCGTTTTCGTGAGTACCACCCTCGCTAGTAGGAATATTGTTTACATAACTAAATGTGTTTTCCGTGTAACTATTTGTGTACTGCATAGCACAAGCAATTTGACATAAATCACTCTTTGCCTCAAAATAAATAGGCTCTTGGTGTTCGACCGTTTTATTTTCGTTTAGATATTTCACAAAGTCGCGCAAGCCACCCTCGTAATGATAAACCTGCGTAAGCGGTTCGCCATTAGTAAGTTTTCTTTCATCAATCAAGATAATTTTGATGCCTTTATTCAAAAAAGCAATTTCGCGCAAACGCTTTGATACGACTTCAAAGTCAAAATTAATATCTTCAAAAACTCTGTCATCTGGCAAAAATCTAACCAAAGTACCAGTCCTGTCCGTTTTGCCGACTTTTTTCAATGGAGCCACTGGAATACCGCTCTTTATTTTAGAGCCACTGCCCTTACTCTCAAATTGCATTTCATATTCATACCCCTCACGGAATACCGATACACTTAGCCACCTAGAAAGCGCATTTGCAACAGAAGCACCTACACCGTGCAAACCGCCCGAAAAGCCGTAATTATCATTATTAAATTTACCACCAGCGTGCAACTGTGTGAACACTACCTCAACACCGCTCACTTTCATTTGAGGGTGAATATCTACTGGAATACCGCGCCCGTTGTCCTCTACTTGCGCGCTTCCGTCCTCTTCTAAGGTCACCGTAATTGTGTCGCCGTGTCCATTCGCCAACTCATCAACTGAGTTATCTACTATCTCCCACAAAAGGTGGTGCAAGCCCTTTGTGCCTGTTGTGCCTATGTACATACCAGGTCTCATTCTTACCGCATCAAGCCCTTCTAGTACGACTATATCTTTTGATTCATAAGTTTTAGACAAAATCATTCTCCTCTTGCGTTTATATCTAATATTGTAACACAAAACGCAAAAAATAAAAAATTATTTTACGCATAATTTTGCAAATTTTTTAATTTTTTTGCATATTTTGGCTTGTTTTTAGCCCTTTTTTTGAAAAACGCAAATATAATATGTAAATTTTTAGAAATTTTGTTTTAGATTATCTATGACAAAAATTTTGATTTTGCGCACATTTTTTGTGGTTTTCCCCTAATATTTTTGAGAAAATTACATATAATACACGCAAGGAGAATTTTATGAAAACTATTGTGTTGACTGGTGGTGGCACTATGGGACATATCACCCCAAATCTTGCGCTTTTGCCTAAACTAAAAAATAATTTTGAGCGTATTATATATATAGGTAGCGAAAACGGGATTGAACGCGAGGTATTAGCAAATTACCCCGAAGTCACCTATTATCCTATTACTACAGTAAAACTTGTGCGTAGCCTCAGCCCTAAAAATTTACTCATTCCCTTTAAACTCGCAAAAGGCAAGCGCGAAGCAAGAAAAATATTAGCCGAAATTCAGCCTGATGTGATTTTTTCAAAGGGGGGGTTCGTGTCCGTACCAGTTGCTCTTGCGGGCGCAAAATTAGACATACCTTTGATTTTGCACGAAAGCGATTTTTCGCTAGGGTTAGCAAACAAAATCACAAAACGCAAAGCAAAAGTTGTGCTAACCACCTTTAAAGATACGGCTGAAAAAATAAATAATGGTCTTTTTGTAGGTCCTCCGCTCGCTAAAACAGAAATTACGCAAGCGGAAAAAACACGCATAAAAAATATGTACAATCTCAATTCAAGCAAGCCTATTTGCTTAATCGTTGGCGGTAGTTTAGGGGCAAGCAGTATAAATAAAACTGTAATTGAAGCGCTAGATAACTTGCTCAAAAATTATCAAATTCTGCACATTACTGGTAAAAACAAATCTACCGATATTAAGCGCGCAGGCTACACACAAATTGAATTTAGCAATATGATGCCAGCAATAATGGAAATCAGTGATATTGCAATCACGCGCGGTGGCTCAAACATTATTTTTGAACTACTTTCACATAATGTGCCTATGCTGATTATTCCCCTTCAAAAAGGCAGTCGTGGCGACCAAATTCAAAACGCAAATTACTTTGAAAAGAAAGGTTACGCCCTCACACTTTTAGAAGACAATCTCAACGCGCAAAATTTGATTAATAGTGTAAAACAACTGCAAACGCGTGCAAATTTAATGCGTGCAAATGCTAAATATGCCCTACCAAAAGATAGTTTAGATAAAATTTACAGTATTATCTTAAAATATAGCAAGTAGCCATTGTTAGCCACAAACTATGCGCAAAACGACTTGCATACCACATTGCATAGTACCTAAATTTAATTTTAGTTAGATAAGTAGAACAAACTTTATAAATTAAAAAAGTTGCTTTAAATTAGCAACTTTATATTTTAAGTAAAATTTCTTTGTCTGTTTTAAATTGAGTATATGTTACCCCGCAGATATCCAGCATTTTCTTTGATGCAATCACGGACTCGGTGTGCGCATATTTATCACAAAGGTAAACGATATGCTTTATGCCAGACTGAATAATCAATTTTGTACACTCATTGCACGGGAACAAATCAACATAAATTGTCGCACCTTGCAACTCTTTTCTATTGCCTCGATAGTTTAAAATCGCATTCATTTCCGCGTGGCACACATAAAAATATTTAGTTTCAAGCGCCTCACCCTCTCGCTTCCAAGGGAAATCTTTATCATTAAAACCGTTTGGCGCGCCGTTGTAACCGATAGACAAAATTCGCTTATCATCAGCCACAATACAAGCCCCTACTTGCGTAGAAGGGTCTTTGCTTCGTTTTGCAGATAGTTTGGCAACTGCCATAAAGTACTCGTCCCAATTCAAATAATCTTTTCTTTGTTCCATATGATTATTATACCAAATTTACAAACAAAAGTCAAACAAACTAGCGCGATATCCCCCTTCAATTTTGCAAGTTACCCACTGCTCATATTTACTTCTACTCCACCTATTGACTTATATAAAATATGCTTTTGATTCTTTGAATTTTGCAT
>CAVBHV010000015.1:0-12388 GCA_963595385.1 bacterium | reverse complement strand
CTTTTAATATGAAACTATGGGAGTTTTTTATAAATGATTAATAGTAAAGATTTCTTTTTAGCGTTGGACCAGTTGGAAAAAGAAAAGAAAATTGACCGTGAATTTTTTATTTCTGCACTTGAAAGCGCATTGACAAGTGCTTATAAAAAGAATTTTGGTGAAGCGCGTAGTGCGACAGTAAAATTAAATCCAGAAAAAGGCACTATCAAGGTTTTGGCGTACAAGACTGTTGTTGATGAGGTTGAGGACCCTGACAAACAAATTAGCCTTGAAGAAGCAAGACAACTCAAATCTACTTACAAAGCGGGCGACATTATCGCGGAAGAGGTAACACCAAAGAGTTTTGGTAGAATTGCTGCCCAAACCGCAAAGCAAGTAATTATGCAACGCTTGCGCGAGGCTGAGCGTGAAAATTTGAGCGCTGAGTTAAGTTCTAAGGGCGACCAACTTACGACTGCTATCGTTCGCAGAAAAGATGCTACAAATGTATATGTAGAGTTAAGCGGTACTGAAGTTGAGGGAGTTTTGGGTGAGAAAGATGTAATTCCTGGTGAAGTATTGACCCCTGGCGAGCGCATTAAAGTTCACATTAAACGCGTGCGCGATAATGGCTATGGTGCTGAGGTGCAAGTGAGTCGTACTACTCCTGCTTTTGTACGCAAGTTGTTTGAAATCGAAGTTCCAGAATTGACAAATGGCGATGTTGAGATTAAAGCAATTTCGCGTGAAGCGGGCAATAGGACAAAAATCAGTGTGTATAGCGCTGACCCTAATATTGACCCAGTGGGCGCTTGCGTAGGTGCGCACGGTGCGAGAATAAATGCTGTTTTAGATGAGTTACACGGTGAAAAAGTGGACATTATTCGTTATAGTGATGATGTGTTTGAATACATTGCAAACGCTCTAAGCCCTGCTGATGTAATTAGTGTTGAGTTAAATCAAGAAACAAAATCTAGCCGTGTAATTGTTCCAGACAACAAGTTGAGTCTTGCTATCGGTAAAGAAGGTTGCAATGTTCGCCTTGCGGCTCGCCTTACTGGTTGGAAAATTGATGTAAAGAGCGAATCAAGTTCGGAAAAGGAAGAACAAAGCAAACAAGTTCACGAATTTACTTCTAGTTTTGACAATGACAAAGATAGCGAAATTGATATTTTTGAGGAAATCGAAGGTATCTAGTTAGAGGTGCAATATGCCAAAAGAAAAGAAAATTCCTTTGAGAATGTGCGCAGTTACTAGGGAGTTGCTACCAAAAACGCAACTAATTCGTTTAGTCAAAACCGCCAACGGTATAGAAATTGACAATGATAAAAAAATCTCTGGTAGAGGCGTATATATCACAAACTCAAAAGAGGTATGGGACTTAGTAAAGAAACGCAAGGTCTTAAATCGAGCATTTAAGTGCAATATTGATAATTCAATTTACGAAAAATTGGAGGAACAAGTCAATGGAAATGGAAATAGGTAGATATGTTGGACTTGCTCAAAAGGCAAATGGAGTAGTTTATGGGCTTGATAATATAAAGTCCAGCAAAAATGAAATTTATTTGCTTATTGTGTGCGATACTGCTTCAAACAATCTTTACGAGGAAATGTGTTACATTTCAGTTAATCGAAAAATTCCTTTGCACAAACTTGAATATTTTACGCTTGATGAAATTTTAAATACAGAAAATTGTAAAGCCATAGGTATCACAAATAGACATTTGGCATCACAAATTAAATTCATATTAGATAAGGAGAATTAGTTTGACTAATCAAAACCAAACACCAAATAAAAAACCAGCGTTTGTTAATTTGCGTAAACTTTCAGAAATCAACAATCAATGTTTAACAAAAATGAATGAAGAAACTGTCGGTATGCGTAATGAATTGGAGGGCATTGCTAAAAATGTCCGTGTTTTACTACGCGAAATTGACTCACAGAATGAGCAAAAAACAAGTAGCGCTACTCCGCAACTTGTAAAACCTGAATATACTGAACGCAAAGTTATTGAAAATCAAGAGCGCAAGACTTTTGTTAGACAGTTTGATTCAAATCGTAATCAAAATGGTGCTAGACCTCAACAACGCGACCAAAATAGGCAAAATGGTGGCGCGCAACGATTTAATAACAATAATAGAGAAAATAATTTTAGGCAAGATAGACGCCCTCAACAAGGACAAGGTCAGCAAAATGGTGCTATTCAAAATCGACCAAAGCGTGACAACACTGCTAGCAATGCGGTGCAGATTGATATTCCTTTAAACGCTAACAAACGCGTGTTTGAGAGGAAAAAAGATGACCGCAAGAAAACCAACTTTGATGATTTCAATCGTTCCAACAAAAGAAGCCTTATGCGTAGAGGCTTGTTGGAGGAAAACAGTATCGAAGAAAGAATACGCTCAAATCGCAAATTAAAAAACAAAAAACAAAAAGAGCAACAAGCAGTTGTTTCTGCTCCTATTGGACACGCAGTGATTACAACTGAAACTATTACTGTTAAACAACTTTCCGAAAAGACTGGTAGGTCAGTTGCGGACATTTTGAAGCAGTTAATGGTGCTTGGTATGATGTCAAATGTAAATTCTAGCATTGATTTTACAACGGCTGAGTTGGTGGCAAGTGAACTAGGAGTTGTGCTTGAGCAAAAACTTGAAAAGTCTTATGAGGAAAAGTTGGCTGAGGAATTTGGTGGCGTAGAAAATGGCGATGATGAGCGTTCTGAGGCTAGACCTCCTATTGTGGCTGTTTTAGGTCATGTTGACCACGGTAAAACTAGTCTTTTGGACTTCATTCGTAAGACACATATTCAAAGTCAGGAAGCGGGCGGTATCACCCAAAATATTTCCGCTTATCAAATTAAGACAATGGATAGATTGATTACCTTTATTGATACACCAGGTCACGAGGCGTTTAGTGCTATGCGTGCGCGCGGTGCAAGTGTAACAGATATTGCTATTTTGGTAGTTGCTGGTGATGATGGTGTAAAACCTCAAACTTTGGAGGCAATCAAGCATATCAAGTCCGCCAAAATTCCTATGATTGTGGCTGTAAACAAAATGGACAAGGCTGAGGCTAACTTTGAGCGCGTTAAGCAACAACTTGCCGAAGCTGATGTAATGCCAGAGGAATGGGGTGGAGATACGATTTTTGTTCCTATCTCTGCGCTTACAGGTCAAGGCGTTGACAAGTTGCTTGAAATGGTGTTGCTTGTTGCAGATATGAACGAGTTGAAAGCAAACCCAGACCGTAACGCTCTCGCTATGGTAATTGAAGCAAAACTAGACAAGGGTAAAGGTCCTATCGCGACTGCAATTATATTGAACGGAACGCTGAAAGTTGGAGATACAATTATTTCTGGCGTACACGCTGGTAAAGTTCGTGCTTTGTTAGATGATAAGGGTAAAAATATCAAAAAGGCTTTACCTAGCGCGCCTGTGTCAATTTTGGGACTTGATGGTGTGCCTAATGCGGGCGACCAACTTTACGCCGTTGATGCAAAATTTAGTCGTGATGTGCTTGCTGAGCGTAAGCGTAAAATTCAACAAGATAAAATTAATGCAAAAAATGCCTTTTCTATGGAAGAATTTTTGGCAAAATCTGCTGATACTGAGAAGAAAGTTCTCAATATTATAGTAAAAGCAGATGTACAAGGTTCGTTTGAGGCATTGACTGAGATTTTAAATAAAATTAATAACGAAGAAGTACGCGTTGAGTGTATTCATGGTGGCGTAGGTCCTATTAATGAAAATGATGTGCTTTTGGCAAAAAACGCAAATGCTATTATTGTTGGTTTCAATGTTAAACCTGATTCAAAAGCGGGCGCTGTTGCAGAGCACGACAAAGTACAAATTTTCCTAAGTAAGATTATTTATCAAATCACCGAATTTGTATCAAAAACTATCAAAGGTATGCGCGAGCCTGTATTCGAGGAGCAAGTTATCGGTCACGCAGAGGTTATTCGTACATTCAAAATTAGCCGTATTGGTACTGTCGCTGGTTGTATCGTAAAAGATGGAAAGATTACCAAAAACTGTAAGATTAGATTACTAAGGAAAGGCGAAAAGATTATCGAAACCACAATTACAACTTTACAACGCGATAGAGCCGATGTAAAAGAAGTTGTTGCGGGTATGGAATGTGGTATCAAAATGGAAGGTCACAACGATATTTTGCTTGAAGATATGATTGAAGCGTTTGTAATGGTTGAGGTTGAGCGCGATTAAGGGGGTATTATGCAAGGAATAAGACTGCAAAGAATAAATAGTGAAATTAGAAAAGCACTATCGAGTATTCTTGCCGAAGAAATACGCGACCCAAGATTAACTGGGCTTGTTAGTATTGTAGATGTAAATACTACAAATGATTTGAGCCATTGTACTATTATGGTAAGTATTTACGACAAGGATAAAAAAGAAGTACAAAAAAGTTTCAATGCTTTGCAACACTGCGCTGGGTATATACGCAAATTACTTGCAGGGCGTGTTGATTTGAGAATTACTCCTGAACTCCATTTCAAACTTGATGAAGGGTTTGAAAATAGCGAAAAAATGAATAAATTAATTGATTCACTTAATATTCCAAAGGAGAACGACTTAAACGATGAATAATTTTGCCAAAAAATTATTACGAGAATGTAGCCACGCGAATAGTGTGGCTATTTCTGGTCATAGAAATCCTGATTATGACAGTTTGTGTTCAAGCCTTGCGTTGCAAGAAATTTTGGCACAAAAAGGCATAAATGCTGATGTTTTTATAGATAAAGCACTTGATGTGACTTTTAGTGATGTGGTTAGAAGTAATGAATTTGTTATTGAAAATGACAAAAAATACGATGTGATTATATCAGTCGATTGCCCTGATTTAAAAATGTTACCAAATGCGGTGATAGAGAAAAAGGGTGATGCAATCACTTTTAATATTGACCACCACAAAGATAACCCTAATTATATGAATTTTAACTATGTGCTGGGTGGAGAATCTAGTGCGTGCGAAGTGATTTTTAGGCTATTTCAAAAATATTTCAAATTGAATACACGCCTTGCGACTTTATTTTACATAGGTATTTTTGCAGATACTGGCGGTTTTAAATACTCAAACACGCACGCAACAACCTTTGAAATTTTGGCAAAAATTGCTAGCACTGGCATCAAAATGGACGAAATTGTGCAAGATTGTTTCAGCAAAATTACAAGAGAAGGTTTTGAAATTACAAAACGCGCATACAACTCTATACAATTTTACGAAAATGGGCAGATAGCCGTTTCTGTGTTGCGATTTAAAGATTTCGAGGAAACCAAAGCCCCTTATGGAGATAGTAAAGGCGTTGTTTCAATGTTGCAAAATATTGCTGGCGTGAAAGTGGCTATCAGTATATCCGAAAAAGAAAAAGGGGATTATCATATTTCTTTGCGTACTGCTTGCGATGGGGTAGATGTGTCGCAAATTGCCAAAAAGTTTAATGGTGGCGGGCATACGCGTGCTAGTGGCTTGAAAATGGTAGGCGAGTATGAAAAAGTGCTAGGCGCTATTATCAATCAGACAAAAAATGTGCTGGGGTTGCTTAAATGAAAGGTTTTATAAATGTAAACAAGCCTGTTGGCTTTTCTAGCGCAAAAGTTGTGGCTATTGCTAAGCGCAAATTAGGGTTAACCAAAAAAGATAAAATTGGGCATATGGGGACGCTGGACCCGCAAGCAAGTGGAGTTTTGCCGATTGCGATTGGTAGAGCGACTAGACTTTTCGATTATCTTTTGGCTAAAAGAAAAACATATATTGCGGAATTTACTTTTGGCTATATGACTGACACTCTGGATAGAGAGGGTGAGGTTATCAAAGAAAGTACTAAAATTCCTACAAAAGATGAGATTTTGGCGGTTTTGCCTGAGTTTTTGGGCGAAATTCAACAGTTACCACCTCAATATAGTGCAAAAAGTGTAAATGGTGTTCGTGCTTATGAAATGGCGCGCAAAGGGCAAGAGGTGGAATTAAAAACTTGCAAAGTTTACATAGAAAAATTTGAGTTTATAGAGCAAATCGGTGCAAATTGTTTCAAATTTGAGATTAAATGCGGTAGTGGTACATATATTCGCAGTTTGTGCCGTGATTTGGCGGAAAAATTAGGAAGTGTGGCCACTATGACCGCTCTTTGTAGGACACAAACTGATGTTTTTTCGCTAGAAAACGCAATTTCAGTAGATGAAATTAATGAAAATTCGTTATTACCTATTGACATGGTATTGCAAAAATTAGATAAATTTGATGTATCGCAAAAAGAATATCAAGATTTATTAAATGGTAAAAAGGTAATTTTAGATAAAAATGCGGGAGTATATCGACTGTATTTTGAGGGTGAGTTGTTAGGAATTTGCAACATTAATGAACAAAAAATAGCAAAAATGAAAATTTGGTTGTGAGGTAAATATGATTAGATTTGGACCATCAGGAAACTGTCAAGCCTTTTATGAGGCAGGTTACAAAGAGAGTTCACAAGCGCCCGAGTGGCTAGAAGGTATGGGGCTTAATGCTTATGAATATTCTTTTGCTTTGGGTAAGTTTTTAACTGACAAAACCGCAAGCAAAATTCGCGAGCAAGCGGAAAAGCACGGCGTAGAAGTGAGTGTCCACGCGCCTTATTACATAAATTTTGCTAATACAACGGAAACGGCTATTGAAAATAATTATAAATTTTTGTTAGCAAGTGCTGATGGAGTAAGGAAACTAGGTGGTAGGCACTGTGTGTTTCATATTGGCTCCCAAATGAAAATGGAGCGAGATGAGGCTTTTGGCAATATCAAGATTGTTTTCACTCAATTTATGAAAGAATATGAAAAAAACGCACAGGGTGTATTTTTATGCCCTGAAACTATGGGGAAATATGCGCAAATGGGCAGTGTAGATGAAATTTTTGAAATTTGCACTTGGAGTGATTTGCTCATACCTACGCTCGATTTTGGGCATATTAATTGCGTTATGCAAGGTGCTTTGCGAACAAAAGATAATTTTAAAGCAATATTGCAAAAAGGTATAGACAAAATTGGCTTTGAGAAAATGAAAGATTGCCATATTCATTTTTCAAAGATTATGTATGGTGAAAAGGGTGAGATTAAGCACTTGACTTTTGAGGACGATGAATATGGACCCGAACCTTTGCCTATGTTGGAGGCAATTTATGATTTAAAGTTGGAGCCAGTGATTATTTCTGAATCTAATGGTACGCAAGCGGGCGATGCAAAAATTATGCGCGACCTATATTTTGGGTTAAAATAGTTGATTTTTTGGCTATTTTATGATAAAATTTAACATACTAATTTTTAAGGAGAATAAAATGATTTCAGCATCAGAATTAAGAAAAGGAATGTGCTTTGAATGGAACGGACAGATTTACACTGTACTTGATTTTGAACACAACAAACACGGTCGTGGTGGTGCGGTAGTTTGGATAAAAATGCGTAATGTTGCGACTGGCGCAAATGTAGAAAATACTTTCAACCCAACTGACAAATTTGAAAAAGTACAATTTGTTGAAAAGGAAATGACATACCTTTACAACGATGGCGACTTGTACTACTTGTTGGACCCTGAAACTTTCGACCAAATGCCATACAACAAGGCTTTGTTTGAGGACTGCTTGCCTTATTCTTTGGAAAACACAAATGTTACAGTTAGATTTTTTAAGGACCAAGTATTCTCAATCGTTCCACCTTTGTTCGTAATTTTGGAAGTTAAAGAAACTGAGCCTGCTATTCAAGGTGACACTTCAAAGACTTCTTTCAAGCCTGCAACTATGGAAACTGGTTTGAATGTGCAAGTGCCTTTGTTTATCGGTAATGGCGATAAAATTAAAGTGGACACTCGTACTGGTGAATATGTTGAGAGAGCATAACTCTTTATAAAAGAAGTTTTATAACTTCTTTTTTTGTTACTTAACTACAAAATCTTGCGGGTAAGTGACAAAGTTTGTGGCTTTACCGCAAAATTAAGTATAATTTATATTATAGAATTGCAAACCTTACAACAATCTAAATATCATATTTAAAAAGTGTCTAAACTTTTAGGCGCTTTTTTATTTTTTATCATAAAGTCAATGTTAGGTAAATAAAATAATCGCAAAGGAGGTAACACAAGTGCTACGACAAATTTTACCCGCAAGGTTTGCGCGTTCATTAGATTTTTTGCAAGTGGACAAACTTAATGAAATTCGGTTGAGAGTAAATTGCCCTAGCATTATTTATTATGGTGGTCGATATTTTTTAGGCGAAAATGGGGTGTCTAATACTAGTAATGATTCACTACGCGCAACTGCGCAAGAATTGAATGATATT
The DNA here is from genome assembly GCA_963595385.1 of bacterium. Taxonomy (GTDB): domain Bacteria; phylum Bacillota; class Clostridia; order Christensenellales; family UBA1242; genus UBA7867. The sequence continues at coordinate 4,084 of CAVBHV010000015.1, read as the reverse complement.
ATTTTTCGCGCCTGCGAATGTAGTATTTACGCGCACAACGAAGAATTAAAACAGGGCTTTGTGACGCTTACAAATGGGGTGCGAATTGGTATTTGTGGCGAAATTGTTGTTGATAATGGCTGTATAAAAACTATCAAAAATTTCAGTTCGTTAAACATTCGTTTGCCGAGAGAAGTGAAAAATTGTAGCCTAAATGCGGTGCCTTATTTGCACGATGAAAATGGCATATTTAATACTCTCGTGATTGCTCCGCCCGCTGGTGGAAAAACGACATTTATTCGCGACTTATCGGCGCAATTTAGCGATAAATTTATAGCAAAAAACTTGCTAATTGTTGATGAACGAAACGAAATAGGCGCGGTTGTGAACGGCAAACCTACTCTCTATATTGGCGCTTATAGCGATATTTACTCTGGATGTAGTAAAGAATTTGGAATAATAAACGGCGTGCGTACTATGGCTCCTGATGTGATTGTTTTAGATGAATTAGCAAACAAAAATGACATTGATGCACTTATGAATGTAGTTGGTTGTGGAGTAAAAGTAATCGCGACAACACATAGTAGAGATTTAAACGAGTTGCACACGAAGCCTTTTTTTAGAGAAATTTTAAAAATGTCGGTATTTGAGCGATTTGTGGTGTTATCTTGTAGAAAAGGTGCTGGTACTATTGAGAATATTTGGGACGAAAATAATACTTGTCTTTATTGTGGGTAGGGTATGAATTTTATAATCGCTGGTATTTTGTTTGTAATTTGCGTGTTTATAGGTTTTAAGATTGCTTCAAGTTACAAACGCAAATTAAATTTTGTAAATGACTTTAAATCATTGCTTGACTATTTAGAAACTAATATTTTGTATTTGCAAGATAATTTGCAAAAGTTGGTTAATGATAAATTAAATAGTTTTCACGCAGATTTTAAGGAATTTTTGCAAAACTATATGGAAAATTTGCAAAACTGCGAAGAATTTTTAGAAAAATGGGCGCAAGACCAAAAATTAGTAGATAGTGAAACTGCTGATATTATCAAAAAATTTTTGTTTAGTTTGGGCAGACAAGATAGTAGTACGCAGTTGCAAACAATAAAGCAAACGAATGAAATTTTGTCAAAACGGATTGATTTTGTGCAAAATGAGCAAAAAAAGGGTGTTTTAAGCGCAAAATTAGGCGTTATGGGCGGTTTGGCTCTCTTTATAATAGTGATTTAGGTGAAAATATGGGTATCGAAATAATATTTAAAATAGCGGGCATTGGTATTGTGGTGGCTATTGTAGCGCAAGTCTTAAAACAAGCGGGCAAAGATGAAATTGCGACATTGACAACGCTTGCGGGTTTGATTGTAGTGCTTTTAATTGTAATAGATATGATAAGCGAATTATTTACTTCTGTGCAAAACTTGTTTTACCTATATTAGGGGGCTGAATGGTAATTATTTTTAAAATAATAGGACTGGCTTTTGTAATTGTGGTCGCTGTAATGGTAGTCAAACAGACAAAGCCTGAAATGGCTATTCTAGTAGGTGTGGCGGGTTCAATAATTTTCTTTTTTTACATAATTGACCTATTAGAACAGGCTTTTGGGGTGTTTACTTATATACTAGATAGCACAAGTTTAAATAGTGAATTATTTGTCGTTTTGCTCAAAATCATAGGGGTGGGATATTTGACCGAATTTAGTGCAAATATTTGTAACGACAGCGGTAATAGTGCAGTTGCAAGCAAAATTTTACTTGCGGGCAAACTAGTGATTTTTGTATTAGCGATTCCTATTATAAAGTCATTAATTGATATAATTGTGAGTATTATGCCGTGATAAAAAATTTTAAAAAAGTTAGTAGCATTTTGCTTTTTTTGATATTATTAGTTGGACTAGCCCTAGCGCTTGTGCCGAATACATTTTGTGAAAATGAAACTAGCGATTTACAAAGTGAAATGGAAGAAAATATCTCAAATCAGTTGAGTGGACTAGATTTTGGTGAGTTTGATAATATTATCTCAAACTTAGATGAAAATGGCAAAAATTTATTTGGCACGATGAGTTTTTGGGACAAAGTTACCGCTATTATTAGTGGTGATTTCGATACAGACTATGGCTCATTTTTCAATGCTATATTAGGCACTTTTTTCAATGAATTGGTGCATTTTATACCTATTTTATGTATAATTATCGCAGTAACGGTACTTTGTAGTTTGGTGGGCAATATGCGTTCCGAAGTGGGGGCAGATTCGGTAGGAAAACTAGTAAATTTTGTTTGCTATGGTGTAGTAATAGTACTTATAACTGCAAGTGTGTTTTCTTTGCTTGATAGTACCACAAGTTGTATAAATTCGCTAAAATCACAAATGGACTTGCTATTTCCTATGTTGCTAACATTGCTCGCAAGCATTGGGGGAGTGGTATCAGTTGGTGTGTTCCAGCCAACTTTGGCAATTTTAAGTAACATTGTAGTGCAAATTTTTACTTGGTTTTTGATACCTTTGTTTATATTTTCGTTTGTGTTCATTGTGGTTGGAAATTTAACAGACTCGATAAAATTGAACAAGTTTACATCACTTTTTAATAGTATATTCAAATGGACTGCTGGTGTTTGTTTTAGCATTTTTATGGGTGCTATTGTAATAGGCGGGGTAGTGGCTGGTAGTTTTGATAGCGTATCCATTCGCGCGACTAAATTTGCACTAAAAAGTTATATTCCTATATTGGGCGGGTATCTATCGGACGGTTTCAATCTAGTAATGGCAAGTAGTGTGTTGATAAAAAACGCGGTTGGAATGTCTGGCGTTGTGTTGGCGGTAGGAACAGTGCTTTTTCCTATCATACAAGTAGCTGTATTTAGTTTAGGGCTGAAATTAACCTCTGCAATCTTGGAGCCTATTACAAAGTCAAAAGTAAGTGATTTTTTGATGTCCATATCTAAGTTACTCAATATGCTGGTTGTAATTCTTGCGGGAGTTGGCTTTATGTATTTAATCAGTGTTGGGCTTATTCTTTGTACGGCAAACATAATGTAGGTGAAATTATGAGTCAAATTAGTGTATATTTACTATCGGTCGTTGGGGTTGTGTTTTTACTTGTTGTGATTGAACTTGTTTTGCCCGAAAGCAAAATCAGCAAGTACATTAAAAGTGTTTTTTCAATTTTTATCATTGTGGTTATCATTACCCCGATTGTAAAGTTAGTTAAAAATGACTGGAATTGGAATAGTATTTTTACAAATGTTTCTTACGACCTAAATCAAACTTTTCTAGATGACATAAAGACACAACAAATTGTCAATTTGGAGAGAGATTTGGAGAATTTTATTTCAAAGCAATATAGCGGGGCAAAAGTCAGCATAAGTGCAAATTTCAATGGAGATGATATGAAAATTAATTACATTTTTGTCGATTTAAGCGATTTGGTCATAAAAGAAAATGAACAGCATATTAATTATTATACCGCAGTAAAGGAGTTGGTAAGGTCGCAAGTGAAAATAGATGAAGAAAGGGTGGTTGTCTATGGCTAAGGAAAGTACTTTTTTATCAAATTTAGTTGCGAAATTAAAAAAAGTCAAGCATATAGAGGTGTATGCGGTGGTGATTTTAGCGGTGGTAATAATTGCAATTTGGTTTTTTCCAACAAGCAAAACGACTCAAACAAGTGTGCAACTTACCACAACAACTTCGACAGAAGAATACGCGCGGTCGCTCGAAAATAGGCTAAATAATGTTTTATCCTCAATTTCTGGTGCGGGTACGGTACAGTGTATGATTACTTTAAATGGCGAGATTGAGCGCGTATTAGCGTATTCAAATGATGAAAAAAATAGTTCTACACAAAACACAACTTCAAATGGAACGACCAACAAAACAGAAACTTCTACCTCAAATAAAGAGCCAATAATTATCAATACTGGAGCTGGGAATGAGCCGTTGGTGCTTTATGAAATAATGCCTGATATTAAAGGTATAGTTGTGGTTGCGAGTGGAGCGAGTGATGTGAGGGTGAAACTTGATATTTTAAAAGCGGTTCAGGCTTTACTAAATGTAGAAAGTTCGCAAATTGAGATTTTTGTAAAAGGTAATAATTAAAAAGGGGATATAA
>CAVBHV010000014.1:0-13147 GCA_963595385.1 bacterium | reverse complement strand
GGAGATATATTATGTTTAAAATTTTGGTTGATGCATATGGTGGGGACAATGGCGCAAAAGAAATGTTTGAGGCTGTTTTGCTCGCATTGTACAAATATCAAAATATTTCTATCGAAATGGTGGGTAAAATTGAAGAATTAAACGAACTCGCAAAAGACAAGACTTTTGACAAAGAACGCTTGATTTTTACCGATGCTCGCGAGGAAATCACTTGCAACGAAGCTCCAGTAGAGGCAATTCGCACAAAGAAAAATAGTTCACTTGTTGTGTGTATAGACAAACTCAAAACGGGCGAATATGCAGGTCTTGTGTCTGCTGGTAGCACGGGTGCTGTGTTGAGTGGCTCTGTATTGAAATTGGGTAGGCTTGCTGGGGTAAGTAGGCCTGCGCTTGCGCCTATGTTGCCAACCGTAAGTGGGGGCAAAGTGCTACTAATTGATTGTGGTGCAAATATGGACTGTAAGCCTATAAATCTATGTCATTTTGCGCTTATGGGTAGCGAGTATATGCGTGTAACGCAAAATATCAGTCAGCCACGAGTTGCGTTACTTAATGTAGGAACAGAAGAAGCAAAAGGTAACGATTTGGCGAAATCTACTTTTCCGCTTTTGCAAAAATTACCTATAAATTTTGTGGGCAATATGGAAGCGCGCGATGCATTGAGTGGAGAATATGATGTAATCGTGACCGACGGGTTTTCAGGTAATGTATTGTTAAAGAGTATTGAGGGTACTTTATCAAATTTTATGGGTGTGCTAAAAAGTGGACTAAAATCTTCGTTTAGAGGTAAAATAGGTGGTTTGATTGTCAAAAAGCCACTCAAAAAGATTATGAAAACTTACGACTATCAAGCATACGGTGGGTCACCACTTTTGGGTACTAAGCAACTGGTAGTAAAGGCTCATGGCTCTGCGAAAGTGTCAAGTTTGCTTGCTAGTATTGAGCAAATTAAAGAATATGCCGAATGTGATTTGTTGACTAAATTAGGGAATACAATTAGCGAAAATAGATTGGAAATTGAGGACTCAAAAGAATAAAGGAGAAACAGGGTGAGTTTTAAAAGGATAGAGGTACTAGGGTTTAAATCATTTGCCGATAAACTAGGCATTGAATTTAGTAAGGGTATTACCGCTATTGTCGGACCAAACGGTTGCGGTAAATCAAACTTTGCCGATGCTATCCGCTGGGTTTTGGGTGAGCAATCATCTAAAAACTTGCGTGGTTCGAGTATGCAAGATGTAATCTTTAAGGGCTCAGAAAGCAGAAAAAGCCTTTCTTACTGTGAGGTATCGCTTGTTTTTTCAAATGAGGACCACCAGTTCAATCTTGATTATGATGAAGTGGTTATTTCGCGCAAATTGTATCGTTCTGGAACAAGTGAATATTCACTAAATCACGCACCTTGTTTGCTAAAAGATATCAGCAATCTTTTGCACGACAGCGGTATAGGGCGTGATGGTTATTCAATTATAGGTCAAGGTAAAGTTGAGCAAATTGTATCGACAAAGGCTGAGGACCGCAGGGCTATTTTTGAGGAGGCGGCGGGAATTGCAAAGTTTAAGGAGCGCAAGATTGAGGCGGAGCGCAAACTCGCCAAAACGCGTGAAAACTTGACTTTGATTGAAACTACCGTTATGGAAATCGAAAGGCAACTAATGCCTATGCGTGACCAAGCGGAAAAGGCGAAAAAATACCTTGCCTTGCGCGAAAAATTGAAGTTTGAAGAAGTAAACAATTATATTTATCATTATGAAAATGCAAATTCAAATAAGCAACGCATCAGCGATATGATAGAAGGGTTGCGCGAGCAAGCAAGCGACAAAGAAAAACAAGTGCAATCTGCTATTGACAAGCAAAATCAATCATTAGAGGGCATCAAGGCTATTGATGAGCAAATTCAAGCGTTGCGCGATGAAATATTGAAACTTACGGTCACTATTGAGAAAAATGCTGGTGACCGCAGAGTGGCTATGGCAAAGTTGGAGTACTTGCAAGAGCAAGCGACCAAACTTCAACAAGAAATTGAAAACGACAAGATTGAGTTTGTGCGTATTAATGATGAATTGCAGTCAAAGCAACAAGAGAAAACAGACAATGTGGACAAACTTAATGCTTTACGCGCTAGGCTTGATGAGTTGGAGCAAATTTATGCAAATGTAATCGAGCAGTTGCGCGTGAGTGAGCAGGCTGTGAGTGGTTCGCAACAAGAAATGCAAGATGCAATTTCTAAACTTACTGACATTAAGTCAAATATTACACGCCTTGAAACAGAAATTTCCGCTATTGATGAGCGTGAAAAAGAGTTGATTGCAAAGCAAGAGGCGTTGATTGATAAGCGTGATGGTGCGGTAGTCATCGAAAATCAAGCAAAAACTGCTTGCGCAAATGCGGAAAACAACCGTAGAAATGCGTGGGACAATTTGACTGCACTTCGTGAAAATTTGGCAAGCGTTGAGCAAGGCGAGCGTGATATGCGCGCGGAATTAGACATTTCTAGTGAAGAACTAGCCAAGTTGGAATCGCGTGCAAAATTATTAAACGAAATGCAGGCGGAGTACGAAGGCTACAACGGTACCGTGCGTAAATTGTTGCTTGATGCGGGCAAAAACAGCGAATTGCAAAGATTGATTGTGGGTGTAGTTGGTGAATTAATCACTGTGCCTCAAAATCTTGAAACTGCTATTGAAATGGCACTAGGCTTTGCTGTGCAAAATATTGTTACGCGCGATGAACAAGATGCAAAAAGGCTGGTTAGTTACCTAAAAAGCAAGAGTTATGGTAGAGCTACCTTTTTGCCGATTAGTTCGATGAAACCTAAGTATATAAACGAAGCATACCGACCACTTTTGGGTACAAATGGGTGTTTTGGTGTCGCTAGTGAGTTGATTTCTTTTGATGAAAAATTGACTCCAGTAATTAAGGGCTTACTAGGTAATACCGTGATTGTAGATAATATGGATACAGCGGTAAGGCTTGCGAATGGCTCTAAGTTTAGTTTCAAGATTGTTACGCTTGATGGCGATGTTATGAACACTGCTGGTTCTATCACTGGTGGTAGTAAAAAGGCGGAAATAAACAATCTTTTGTCGCGCGAGCGCGAAATTGAGAGTATTCAAGAGCGTATAAAGTCGCAAACTAACAAAGTAAATGAGCAACGCAATTCAATCAAGGTTTACAACGATACTTTGGTAAAATTGAACAAAGAAATTGAAACGCAAGCGAATTTACTACACGATTATGATATTGAATTAGCGCAAAAAGAGGAAATTTTAAAGCACTCGCAAGATGATAGCAATATTTATGCGCTCGAACTTGATGAAATCAATCAAGAGTTGTCTAGACTGAGCGCAAGGCGAGAAATTTTTGAGCAAGAATTGGCTACTTCAAAGCAAGTCGATGCGGGCGATATGCCAACTGCAAAAGGCGGAAGCAAAAATAATCCATACGATGTTTTGCGCGAGAAGCGTGATAGTTTGTCTAGCCAAATTACCGATTTAAAAGTAGAAATTGCTACTTTGAGTGCGGAAATTGGTTCGGTAGATAGCGGAATTGAGAGATTGCTTGCCGAGCAAGAGGAATTGAGCCAAAACATTGATGAAAACAACTCACTTTTGGTTAAAAACAACCGCACAATGGAAACGGCAAAAGCGCTAGATGCTGGCAGTGAAAATGCAGAAACGGCGGACGCAAGCGAGAAATTGGAACGCGTAAAAGCAAAAGTTGTAGAAATGGAAGCCGTTAAGCAGGAGTTGCACGATTCTATGAACGGCATTGAGGAAGAGCGTACAAGAGTTACCAACGAGTACGCGCGTATTCAAGAAAAAATTTATCAAGAAGAAGCAAAACTTGCGCAAATTGATACAAATATTGAGAATATGCAAGATAGAATTTTGGAGGATTACGAACTCACTTATTTGACCGCCCTTGAAATGAAAAGCGATGAATTTGAGTCCGAGGGCGCGCAAGCGCGTATCAACGATTTGAGGCGTGATATTAATAGACTAGGTCATGTAAATGTAAACGCTATCGAAGATAGTAAAGACCTTGATGAGAGATATACTGATTTATCTACGCAACTTGCCGATTTAAAGAAAGCAGAAGAAGATATTATGAGCGTTATCAAGGAATTAAGCGACCAAATGACCGAGAAATTCCAAACTGAATTTAATAAAATCAATGAAAACTTTATGCGAATTTTCCGCGAATTGTTTGGTGGCGGTAGGGCAAAACTTACACTTACCGATGATGATGTGTTGACCGCTGGTGTCGAAATCGATGCAAACCCACCAGGTAAAGCAGTCGGCAGTACAAGTTTACTTAGTGGTGGAGAAAAAACATTGACCGCAATCGCGATTTTGTTTGCCATACTAAAATTAAGGCCAATGCCATTCTGCTTGCTAGATGAGATTGATGCAGCACTTGATGACGCAAATGTAGAGCGTTTCGCAAAATACTTGCATAACTTCGCAGGCGAAACACAGTTTATTGTAATCACTCACCGTAAGCCCACTATGGAACTTGCGGATAACCTTTACGGAGTAACAATGGAACAGAAAGGTGTTAGTAAGGTGGTAAGCGTAAAACTGAGTGATGCCTTGCAGTCAGTCAAATAAGTATAAAAATTTAGAATTTTAAGGACAACATTATGGGGTTTTTTAGCAAAATTAAAGAGGCTTTTAAAAAGACCAAGGCTTCTATTGACAATAAAATGATGTCGTTGATGTCACACGGCGAACTTAATGATGATTTTTTCGATGAGTTGGAAGAGATTTTGATTTCATCGGATTTAGGTTTTGAGTGTTCGGAGGAAATCGTTACACGCTTGCGCGAAACAGCACGCAAGACTAAATTGCGTAATCAAGAAGATGTGAAACAGGCTTTGCGCGATATTATGCGTGATATTTTGGAGGAGAACGAGCAACCAGAATTGACTTATCCGCTCGTATATATGATTGTGGGTGTCAATGGAGTAGGCAAGACTACTACAATCGGCAAACTTGCAAATTATTACAAGAGCAAAGGTAAATCGGTTTTGTTGGTGGCGGGGGATACTTTCCGTGCAGCGGCAAGTGAACAACTAGCGATTTGGACAAATAAAAATAATGTCAAAATCGTGCGTAATGATGATGGCGCTGACCCTGCTAGTGTCGTGTTTGATGGTATTGCAAGCGCAAAGGCAAAAGGCACTGATGTTGTGATTATTGACACTGCTGGCAGGCTTCACAACAAGGCGAACCTTATGGAGGAGTTGAAAAAAGTTTCAAAGGTTGTCACCAACAACTGGGAGGAGTGTTGCTATCAAAAATTGCTTGTGCTAGATGCAACTACTGGGCAAAATGCGCTTAGCCAAGTAGAATATTTTGATGAGGCAATCGGCTTAGATGGCTTGATTGTGACCAAACTTGATGGTACTGCAAAGGGTGGCGTTATATTAGGAATTGCGCAAGAATATGCGACACCTGTTATATTTGTTGGTACGGGTGAAAAAATTGATGACATTGAGGAATTTAATGCCGAAGATTTTGTAGAGGCGATTATATAAAAAGAAAAAATACGATTTGCAATTTGCAATTCGTATTTTTAGTTATATGCTAGGTTTAAAGTCTTGAAAAATTATATTATCTACATATTTGACAGCCTCTAAATATTGCGCTTGCGATTTTACTGTCCAACCCAAAATAGGCAAGCCTTTGCATTTTTTGCTCTTTAAAATTTGTGCAGGCAAGTCTTGTACATTAAAAGCAATAAATTGTGGTTTTGCGCGTTTGTTGAGCAACATATTGCGCAAAGCATATTTTTTGAGCCACGATTTTGGATTATCTACTTTGTGATATTTGCTACAAAGCAGTCCGCGTGTGATTTCTGGTGCGTTATTTTTAAACCATTCAATGGTGAATGGGTTAAATGATTGTACCGCAAATTCACCTTTGTAGTTTTTGAGTATGCTATAAATTATGCTTTCATCTGCTCCAACTTTGACATTTTCGCTTTTAACTTCAACTAAAATAGGAGTCCTGCCGTTTACTAGGTTTAGGACATCTTGTAATGTTGGTATAGAGTATTCGGTATTGAGCAATTTATAACTTTTGAGGTCGTCCTGAGTAAGATTTTTGAGATAGCCATCTTTTCCTGTCATTCTGCCTAGTTGGTCATCGTGAAAAACAACCACAGTGCCATCGTGCAGAGTATGAACATCGAGTTCGATAGCGTAGCCATTTTCAATAGCCTTTTCAAAAGCAATCAAAGAATTTTCAGGTACTCCATTTCCGTTATCGAAAAACCCGCGATGAGCAATAAATTTTTCTACAATCCAAGACTGAAAAATCTCCATAGTCGCACCTCACATTTTTGTATATTATATCAAATTTTGTCGATATACGCTAGTAATTTGAGATAGTTTATGTAAAATAATTCAATTCTATTGCAAATTTTGGTCTTTTTTTGTATAATTTAAGTACAAAACAGTTAGGAGAGCATTAAATGAGTGACAGACAAAAACATATAAGAAACTTTTGTATAGTGGCACATATCGACCACGGCAAGAGTACACTTGCTGATAGATTGTTGGAGGAAACTGGCACAGTTGCAAAGCGTGATTTGCAAGAGCAGTTGCTTGATAGTATGGATTTGGAACGCGAGCGCGGTATCACCATAAAACTTACCCCAACGCGAATGAAATATACCTACAATGGTGAAGAATATATCTTAAATCTAATCGATACACCAGGTCATGTAGATTTTACATATGAGGTAAGCCGTTCGCTCGCCGCTTGTGAGGGTGCAATTTTGATTGTAGATGCAGGTCAAGGTGTAGAGGCACAAACTTTGGCAAATGTACACTTAGCATTAGATAATAGGTTAGAAATTTTACCCGTAATCAACAAAATCGACCTACCTAGCGCAGAGCCTGAAAAAGTAAAGCAAGAAATTGAAGATGTAATAGGCATACCTGCTATGCACGCGCCCTGTATTTCCGCAAAAGAAGGTACAAATATTCCTAGCGTGTTAGAAGGAATTATCAAAGAATTTCCAGCGCCTCGCGGAGATGAAGATAAACCTCTAAAATGTCTTGTTTTTGATAGTTATTATGATAATTTCAAAGGCGCAATTTGTCTCGTACGCGTGTTTGATGGCAGTGTAAAGAAAGGCGATAAGATTAAATTTATGCAAACTAACAATACCTTTGAGGTAACAGAGGTTGGCTACTTTACGCCAAAGGCAAAAGAAAGCCCAGTATTGCTTGCTGGTGAGGTTGGTTATATTGCCGCCAGTATCAAAAAGGTGAGTGAAGCGCGCGTAGGTGATACAATTACTAGTGTAGAAAATCCCGCCAGTGAGGCATTACCAGGGTATAAACAAGTGAAACCAGTAGTGTTTAGTGGAATATTCCCCGTAGATGGAAGTAAATATGGTGAACTCAAAGATGCTTTGGAAAAATTAAAATTAAACGACAGTTCGCTTGAATATTCGCCTGAAACATCAGTAGCGTTGGGGTTTGGATTTCGTTGTGGATTTTTAGGGCTTTTGCATATGGAAATCATACAAGAAAGGTTAGAACGCGAATTTAATCTTGATATTATTACGACTGCACCAGGGGTAAGTTATCATATTTATAAAACAGATGGTGAAATGCTGGAAGTGAGCAACCCTAGCAATCTGCCTGAGCCTACTTTGATAGAAAGAATGGAAGAGCCATATGTAAATATGCACATTTTCACTCCTCCTGAATATATGGGAGCGATTATGGACTTGTGTACTGAGCGTAGGGGTGACAATACAAATGTAGTTTATCTTGATGAAAAACGCGTAAGGCTAGATTATGAAATTCCGCTAAATGAAATCATATATGACTTTTTTGATAACTTAAAGAGTAGGACACGCGGTTATGCGAGTCTTGATTATGAATTAAGCGAATATAGACCTAGCAAGTTGGTGAAATTAGACATTTTGCTAAAAGGTGAAATTTGTGATGCTTTGAGTTTGATAGTGCATCAAGACAAAGCGTACGAACGCGGTAGAGTAATGGCAGAAAAACTTAAAGAGGTGATACCTCGACAAATGTTTGAAGTACCTATTCAAGCGGCGGTCGGTGGTAAAATTATCGCGCGCGAAACAGTAAAGGCTTTTCGTAAAGATGTGCTTGCAAAGTGTTATGGTGGTGATGTAACGAGAAAGCGTAAACTACTTGAAAAGCAAAAAGAGGGTAAAAAGAAAATGCGCAATATCGGCTCAGTGGAAGTACCGAGTGATGCGTTTATCAGTATATTAAAGATAGATTAGGAGTAAATATGCTATCTAGTAAATTTGGTTTATACATACATATTCCTTTTTGCGTATCAAAATGTAGTTATTGCGATTTCTGTTCGTTTGTACCAAAACAAAATCAAGTGGAAGACTATATAACTGCTTTGAAGCAAGAGATAGTAAAAGCAGGTAAACGCGCGGGTGGTAGATTAGTAACCTCTGTTTACATCGGGGGCGGAACTCCATCGGTGCTACCAAAAGGTGCTATTCAAGACATTATGAATTGCGTCCGCGAAAACTTTATAGTGCTGAACGCTTGTAGTGTCACTATCGAAGCCAACCCAAATTCGTTTGATATTAAAAAAGCAGAAGAATATATGCGCGCGGGCTGTTCGAGATTGAGTTTAGGTTTGCAAAGTCATAGTGACAAAATCTTGAAGATTTTAAATCGCGTACATAATTTTAAAGATTGTGAGCGAGCAGTTGAAAATGCTTTGCACTACAATATTAAAGATATAAATGTAGATATTATGCTAGGTGTACCCGAGCAAACTCTAAAAGATGTCAAAGATACTCTTAAAAAGGTAGTGGAATTGCCGATTACTCATATTTCGGCATATGGGCTTATTTGTGAGCCAAATACTCCACTCACGCGTTCTATTCAAGAAAAACGCTTGACTTTGCCTAGCGATGATAGTGCGGTAGAAATGTACGATTACGCGGTAGATTTTTTGGACAAAGCAGGTTTTAAACGCTACGAAATAAGTAATTTTGCAAAAGCGGGTTACGAGTCGCAACACAATCTAAATTATTGGCACCGTGGAGCATATCTAGGCTTAGGTTTGGGCGCACATTCGTTTTTAGATGGTTTTCATTGGCAAAATACGACAAATTTTGCAAAATACCTCAAAAATCCTATTAATTGTCAAGAAGATTTGGAGCAAGAAACGGTGAAAACAGCAAAAGAGGAGATGATTATGCTCGCTTTGCGTACAACAAAAGGACTAGATATTTTGGAATACAACGAAATGTTTGGTGGTAATTTTTTGGCGGAATATGGTAGAGTTTTGCAAAAATTACTTGCAAATGACTTGATAGAAATTGAAGACAATATTTTGCGTATAAAAAATTTATACATATCAAATGCAATAATTGCTGAATTTTTTTAAAATAAAAAAAGCCGATAGAATAGAGTTTAACTCAAAATTCTGTCGGCTTTTATAGACTATAAACCACGCTTTTTGTTTACAAATTTTTCGACTAGTGCAACTGCAAGATACATTAAACTTGCTAATACGCAAAGTATCAATGTGCTTGCCATAACTAAATCCAGTTTGAATACCTGACTGCCGTAAACGATTAAATAACCAAGTCCAGCGCTACTAACTAGATATTCACCGATTATCGAGCCAACCCAACTCATACCTACGCTAATTTTTAGTACGGATACAAATTGCGGAAGCGAGTGAGGAAGTATCAGTTTCGTTAGGATTTGAAATTTACTTGCACCCATTGAAGTCATCAACAAAATTTTATCTTTATCACATTCACGAAAAGCATTTAACATTGAAATGATTACAATGATTATGGTGATAAGCACGCAAATAACTACGATTGATTGAATACCAGCCCCAAACCAAATAATGATGATAGGACCCAAAGCGATTTTTGGTAGGGAGTTTAGCACTACGATGTACGGGTCTAAAATCTTTCGTAATGTTTCGCTCCACCAAAGTAAAATCGCAATGAAACAACCAAGAATTGTCGCTATCGCAAAGCCTAGTACGGTTTCATACAGAGTAATGCCTAAATGATAAAATAATGTGCCAGACTGATACAAATCAACGATTGTTGCCAAAATTTTGCTAGGTGAACTCATAATTAGGGTGTTGATTGCGCCAACTACCCCCAAAATCTCCCATAGAGCAAGGAAAGCAATTAAAATGCCTAGTTGACTACACAAAATTCCTATGCGTTTGCGTTTATTTCGGGCAAGATACCGCAAATGCTCCTTTGAATAGTTGACTGATTTTTTCACGCCGTTCCCAACTCCTTCCAAATTTTATCAACTGTTTCTTTGTATTCATCTGTGCGTTTTCTTTCCTCAGTGAGAGGAATTTTTCTTAAAGAAGTGCTAAATACTTTTTTGACTACACTGGGTCTATTTGATAATACAATTATGCGGTCAGAAAGGCTTACAGCCTCGCCTAAGTCGTGTGTAACCAAAATGCTGGCTTTTTCTTCGCGAGTAATTATACTACTTACATCTTGAATGACTGTCTTTCTGGTTTGATAATCTAGTGCGCCAAACGGTTCATCAAGTAGCAAAATCTCAGGGCGTAACACCAAAGTGCGGATTAGCGCAACGCGTTGTCGCATACCACCGCTAAGGTGATGAGGATACTTGTCACGAAAATCATATAGACCATATTTTTCTAAAAGTTCATTGAGATATTTTTCGTTTTCTAGGGTCTTGGTGTGATTGATTTCAAGCCCTAATCTTACATTTTGCGCAACCGTACGCCATTCAAACAACTGGTCGCGTTGGAACATATAGCCGATTTTATTTTTAGATTGTTCAATCGGCAAATTGTTTAGCAACACAGTCCCGCTACTAGGTTTCAAGATACCCGCAATGATAGATAGCAAGGTGGTTTTTCCACAACCACTAGGACCCACAATAGAGATAAATTCTTTTGGATTAAGTTCGAAAGAAATATTTTCAATCGCTTTTGTTTCATCTTTTAAAGTGTGGTAATTTAAAGAAATATTCTTCAATTCCAAAATCGGTGTCATTTCGCCCTTCCGTAAAGTTATAGTCTATATTGCCATTATATTGACAGAGGTGAAATTTTGTTACTTTTTCATAAAAAAATAAAAAAGTTGGCTAAAAACCAACTTTTTGTAAAATTTATGCGTAGTTAAAATATTTTACCACTTTATTTGCAATAGTATTGTCAATTACCTTGTTAAATGCAACTTGCTGTGTCAATTCGCCCGCATCTGTTATTATCGCACAAAGTCTATCATAACCATCTTGTGTCATAACAGGGGAAGAGGCAAATGCATCTAGTGATTTGTAATTTTCTACCGCAGATTTGATACTTGCTTTGTCGCTACCAGTAAATTGTGGCATAAGTGCATTTACTACATCATCAATAGGCGCGTTCATAAGGTACAAGTATCCACGATATACTGCACGCAAAAATTGCTCCGCTTGCAACGCATTGTCGTGTAGATATTGCTCATTTGCAATAAAGGCGGTGTATGGCACATATCCGCCCATTTCGCCGATAGAAGCAACTATTGCACCTTTGCCAGTTGCTTGATAAGCACTAGCCACAGGCTCAAACATAGTGCAGTAGTCACCAGTGCCAGCCTCAAACGCAGTCGCAACCATTCCAAATTCGTAGTCAAGGTTTAGCGTGTAGTCACGCCCAGCAATCATACCGTGTTGTTTTAGGGCATATTCGAGTGTCATTGCAGGCATACCGCCTCTACGCCCAGCAATAATTGTTTTTCCGCGTAAGTCCTCTAGCGTAAAATCAGGGTTTGCAGTCCTTCCTATAAGGAACGACCCATCGCACGCTGTGAGTTGCCCAAAAACTTTTGGCGAACTTGCGTTTCCGCTTTGAAGGGCGGTATAAACGGCAGTTTCAGGACCAGCAAGACCAATAGTAGCACTACCAGACACTATCGAAGTCATTACATTGTTGCTACCGTTTCCGTTTACCAACTCAACGGTCAAGCCTTCATCGGCAAAATAGTTGTTTGACATAGCAATGTAGAGCGGGGCGTAAAAAATACTGTGTGTTACTTCGCTAAGTACAATTTTGTTGCTTTCGCTAGAACCACCACAGCCCGCAAACATAAACAATGGCATCATAAGCAAAGCAAGTGCAAATGCAAATTTTTTCATTAAATCCTCCTAATTAGCATTTATGGTTATATTATTCAAAAATAGGTAAATTTGTGAAATTTATTGTAGTTTTATGTAAAAATTAGTTTAACTTTTTAAATCTTTGTGATATAATTATAGTTAATTGCAAAAGATAAATAGGAGAATTTATGAACAAATTTTGGAATGTGCCAAATGTTTTAAGCCTTATTAGATTGATACTTGTGCCTGTATTTTTGATTGTATTTTTCTTCACTCCTGAGGATAATCATATACCAGCACTGATTGTATTTTTGATAGCAAGCCTTACAGATGTGTTAGACGGAATTATTGCACGCAAAACAAATCAAATCACTTCATACGGAATTGTGCTTGACCCGCTTGCGGACAAATTACTCAAAATGGCTACTTTGATTGCCTTTGCGATTTCAAATATTATTCCTGTTTGGCTCGTGGTAGTGTTGATTGTGATTGATTTGGGTATGATTGTAGCGGGAGTGTGCTTATTTAAGAAAAAAATCACAATTCCTAGCAACTTTTTTGGCAAAGCAGGGACTTTTATAATGAGCGTTGGACTGGTAATGTGCTTCTTTGAGCAATATCTAAACGGCTGGAATTTGTATGTATTGTACGCTGGTATGGTTATGGTTGTAGTTAGTTTAATTGTATATATTGCCCTTAACTATAAGCGAGTTTTCACAAAAAATAAGCAAGATATTGACAAAACCGAAAAAGAATGATAAAATCTAAACTAGATAGAAAAAGGGGTAAAAATTATGAACATAGCATTTTTGATGGTTCCGCTTTTGGAGCGACTTTCACAAGTGAATGTAATCATAGGTATCGTGTTGGCTGCAATGGGTATTGCGATTGCTATACTTGCGCGTAGAATTGCTTGTGCCGCTAGGAAAACAAACAAAGTTCCAAATGATGATAGTATTATGATTGCAACGAAAGTAATTGGTTTAATATTTATCGTAGTTGCTTTGGTGGTAATGATTATTC
>CAVBHV010000013.1:0-13239 GCA_963595385.1 bacterium | reverse complement strand
TATGTCTAAAATTATAGGTATTGACTTAGGTACAACAAACTCTTGTGTTGCAGTAATGGAAGGTGGCGAGCCAGTAGTTATTGCAAACGCAGAAGGAGCGCGCACTACTCCTAGTGTAGTAGCATTCGCAAAAAATGGTGAAAGACTTGTAGGTCAGGTTGCAAAGCGTCAAGCAGTTGCAAACCCAGAACACACAGTTTCAAGTATTAAGCGTGAAATGGGTAGTGACTACAAAGTAAAGATAGAGGACAAGGAATACACTCCTCAAGAAATTAGTGCAATGATTTTGACTAAACTTAAAAATGATGCGGAAAGTTATTTAGGACAAAAAGTAACGCAAGCGGTTATTACAGTACCTGCTTACTTTACAGATAGTCAAAGACAAGCGACAAAAGATGCTGGTAAAATCGCAGGTCTTGATGTATTGCGTATCATAAACGAACCAACCGCTGCTGCTCTTGCTTATGGCCTTGACAAAGCGGAAAATGCAAACCAAAAATTGTTGGTATTTGACCTTGGTGGTGGTACATTTGATGTATCAATTCTTGAAATTGGTGATGGCGTATTTGAAGTAATCGCAACCAAAGGTAACAATAGACTTGGTGGCGATGACTTTGACCAAAGAATTGTTGATTTGCTTGAAAAAGAATTTAAAGCACAAACAGGTATTGACTTATCAGGCGACCGTACAGCATTACAGCGCTTGAAAGAGGCTGCTGAAAAAGCAAAAATTGATTTGTCTGCTTCTACACGCACAACTATCAGTTTGCCATTTATTTCTGCTGATGCAAGCGGACCAAAACACTTGGAATACGAACTTACTCGTGCGAAATTTGATGACATTACAAGTGATTTGGTACAACAAACTATTGATTTGACTTCTGCTGCCTTGAAAGATGCAAACCTTACAAAAGACCAAATCAACAAAATCATTATGGTAGGTGGTAGTACTCGTATCCCTGCTGTTTGTGAAGCTGTAAAGAACTTTGCAGGTAAAGAAGGCTTTAAGGGAATCAACCCTGATGAATGTGTTGCAATCGGTGCTGCTATTCAAGGTGGTGTACTTGGTGGTGATGTAAAAGATGTATTGTTGCTTGATGTAACTCCATTGTCATTAGGTATTGAAACATTAGGTGGTGTGTTTACTCGTATTATTGACAGAAACACAACTATTCCTACAAAGAAATCTCAAGTATTTTCAACTGCTGCCGACAATCAACCAGGTGTAGAAATCCATGTATTGCAAGGTGAGCGTGAATTTGCAAAAGACAACAAGACTTTGGGAAGATTTAACCTTACTGACATTCCACCAGCACCTCGTGGCGTGCCTCAAATCGAAGTAACATTTGATATTGATGCAAACGGTATTGTAAATGTAAGTGCAAAAGATTTGGGTACTGGTAAACAACAACAAATTACCATTACTTCAAGTTCAAATATGAAAGACGATGAGATTAATGAAGCAATTAAAAACGCAGAAAAATACGCAAAAGAGGACAAAGAACGCCGTGAAGTTATCGAACAACGCAACCAAGCAGACTCTATGATTTTGGGGTTAGAGAAGGCTTTGCGTGAGAATGGCGACAAGATTTCCGAAGAAGACAAAAAGAAATTGACAGAGGCTATTGAAAAGGCTAAGGAAGAAATCAAAGTTGATGACAAAGACAAGATTATGAAGGCCGTTGAAGATTTGTCAAAATCAAGTCAAGATGTAATCACTAAATTGTATCAAGCGGGTGCTGAACAAGCAAAGGCTCAAGAAAACAAAGATGAACCAGATGTTGAAGTTAAAGATGCAGATGCCAAAAAAGCAGATGAAGAAAATAAATAGTTAAACGGAGAGTAAATTGGCTCAAAATTATTATGAAATATTAGGGGTAGATAAAAACGCTAGCGCTGATGAGATAAAGTCGGCATATCGTAAACTTGCAAAGAAATATCACCCCGATTTAAACAAAGACAACCCAGAGGCGAGTGCTAAGTTTAAAGAAATAAACGAAGCATACGAAGTTTTGGGCGACCCGCAGAAAAAATCAAATTACGACCAATATGGCGATGCCAAAGGTCCAAATATGAATGACTTTTTCGGTGGAAGGCAAAGTTCTGGGTCGCAGGGCGGATTTAACTTTAACTTTGGCGATATATTTGGTGATATATTTGGCGGAGGCTTTGGTGGTGCGCGCGGAAACAATTATGCCGTGCAAGGTAGAGATATCAATGT
Organism: bacterium; assembly: GCA_963595385.1. Classification (GTDB taxonomy): domain Bacteria; phylum Bacillota; class Clostridia; order Christensenellales; family UBA1242; genus UBA7867. Next base: position 11,018 of record CAVBHV010000013.1, on the reverse strand, counting down.
AAAAGTTAACCTTACTTTTGAAGAGTCTGCAAAAGGCGTAAAGCGTGATATTACTTATATGCGTACACAAGAATGTAGCGAATGTAAGGGAACTGGTGCTAAAAATGGTACAGAGTATTCTACTTGTAGCGAGTGTAATGGTAGCGGTACTGTGCAATTTACACAAGACACTATATTTGGTAGAGTAATGAATAGCGGTGTTTGTAAAAATTGTAACGGTACAGGTAAAGTGATTCGTGAAAAGTGTACCACTTGTGGCGGTGCTGGTGCAAAACGCAGTCAAACCACGGTGTCTATAAATATACCTGCTGGTATAGATGATGGGCAAGTTGTGACTGTACACGGTTACGGCGAGGCTGGACTTCGTGGCGGTCCTGCTGGTGATTTGCAAATTTATGTTACAGTTGCAAAACATCAGTTGTTAAAACGAGATGGCTTTGATGTATTGTTAGATTTGCCTGTGCCATTTACTGTGGCAATGTTTGGTGGCAAAGTATTAATTCCTAGTTTGGAAGGAAAACTTGAACTCAATATTCCAGAAAACACACAAAGTGGTACGGTACTAAAATTGAAAGGTAAAGGTATCAAACAATTAAATAAAAACAGTTACGGTGATATGCTGATAACTGTAAAAGTGGAGTTGCCTAAATTGAGTAGTAGAGCGAAAAAAGATGTGGAAGAAATATTGAATGAGCAATTCCCATTAGATAAATTTGATAGATACAACAATTACTTAAAAGCATTGAAAAATCTGTAAAGAAAGGAGGCGAATATGCCTCTTTTCTCTTTGCTTTTGCGTGAATAATTATACTTGACATTTTATAAATATACATAGACTTGACAAAATTTTAAAAGTGTGGTATAATATATCTATAAAGAAATGAAGGGGTAAAATAATATGGCAAAATGGTTTGGTTTTAAAGATTTTTTAGATGAGGTAATTCCTCACGATAAAATTCTGGAAGATGCAAAAACTTGTGGTAAGGGTGCACCTATTGCTAGTCAAATAGTGGCGTACTATGACAAAAAAGCAAAAGATAAAAAACGCGCTGAATTGAAAGAGCAGATGAAAATGGAAATGGAAGTCCGTGAAGAATTGGAACAAGAAGAAGAAAGAAAAAGGCGCGTGCAAGAATTGAGTAGGTCAATGGGTAGATAAGACCTATTTTGTTAGTTTTGAAAAAAGCACAACAGTAATATTAACTGTTGTGCTTTTTGATTTTGCGGTTTGAGTTGTATGGGTTATTTATTTGCAAAAATTAGTCAATTTGCATAATGTATAGTACTGCATAGTATTTTGCATAATACATTGCATAGTACTGTAAATTTGCGCAATTTTCATAAAATCGTTGCAATTATAACAGTTTTATGATATAATCACATAGAGGTGAAAAAAATGGAGATGCCACGCTTTTTTGTGTCTAAAAATGACAAAAGTGATGATACAATAACTATACAAAATGAAGAAAATACACATTTATTTTCTGTATTGCGATTGCGAGTTGGTGATAAAATTGATGTGTGCTTAAATGACGATAATGTCTATCATTGTGAGTTAATTGAGGTTGGAAAAAGGCAATCTGTTGCACACATTTTGAGTATAGAAAATGTACCGCAAAGCGATGTAGATATTACATTATTTATGGCGTTAATCAAGGCGGAGCGAATGGACTGGGCGGTGCAAAAATGTACCGAACTTGGCATTGATAAAATAGTGCCATTTGAAAGTGCTTTTTGTACTGTTAAGGATAAAGGCAATAAAACAGATAGATTAAACAGAATTGCTATGTCTGCAAGCAAGCAGTCGGGCAGGGCGAATTTACCGCAAATTAGTGAAACTTTGAGTTTTAATGAAATGTTAGAAGAATTGTATAATTATACACAAATTGTGCTTGCTTATGAGAATGATGATACTAGTGCAAAAACTATACTTTCGCAACTTGACAAAAATAAAAATATTGCTATCATTATAGGTAGCGAGGGCGGTTTTAGTGAGGCGGAAGTTGAGAAAATAAAAGCAACTGGCGCTAGTGTAGTTAGTTTGGGAAAAACTATACTCCGTGCTGAAACCGCTTGCGTGGCTTTGCTTAGTGCTGTTAATTATGAATTAGATAAATGGAAAAGGAAATAAACAAATGAAAATATCAATGCTTACCTTAGGGTGTAAAGTTAATCAATACGAGGCAGATGAAATTGCGCGTATTTTGCGCAAGCGTGGACACGAGGTTACTACAAATTTGGAACCAGCGGATTGTTTTATACTTTCTACTTGTGCGGTTACAAATGAGGCAGAACGCAAATCAAGACAAATGATTGCAAAACTTGAAAAATTGTCACCAAATGCTCAAATAATTGTGTGTGGTTGTGCAAGTCAGCACGATGCTAGTAAATTTGTTGATAAGCCAAATGTTACAGTTGTGGTTGGTACGGCGGGTAAAAACTGGATACCAGACCTTTTAGAACAAAAAGGGAACTATGTTGTTGACCCTGCTTTTGATTATGAATATTTTGAGGAAAATAGCGAGCGAGAAAAGGTCAAAACAAAACGCACGCGCGCTTATGTAAAAGTTCAAGATGGCTGTAATAATTTTTGTTCGTACTGTCTTATTCCTTATATAAGGGGGCGCAGTCGTAGCCGTGATTTGGAAAGTATAGTTGTAGAAGTGTTTAGGCTTGCAAAAACTCACCACGAAATTGTATTGACTGGTATCAATATAAGCGATTGGGGAAAAGACTTGCAAATGGATTTGGGTGATTTGCTTAGTTCGTTATCTACAATTAATGCTCGTATTAGACTTAGTTCGTTTGAAATGAACATAATTACTCCTGATTTGGTGAAGATTATGTCAAATATGTCAAACTTTTGTGACCACTTTCATTTGAGTATGCAGTCGGCGTGTGATAAAACTTTAAAAGCAATGAATAGACATTACACAATCGCTGAATTTAAGAAAAAAGTTGATATGCTACGACAGGCTTTTCCTCGTTGCGCAATTACTACTGACTTAATCATAGGTTTTCCAGAGGAAACAGATGAAGATTTTGCTGAAACTCTCAAAAATGTACGCGAAATCGGTTTTGCTGATATGCATTTATTTCCATATTCAATTAGAAAGGGCACGGTTGCGGGCGATATGCAACAAGTTGATGGTGAAACTGTGAAAAAACGCGTTGCTGAAATGACTGCGTTAAGAAATCAAATGAAACAAGAATTTTTGCAAAAAGAGCACGGTATGATTTATGAAGTGTTGTTTGAACAAAATAAAGATGGCTTTACTGTGGGACACGCGCGCAACTTTACAAAAGTATATCTAAAACAAGGGCAGGTCGAACCAAACACTGTCGCTATGGTGCGAATGGGGCAACCATATCTTGATGGCATGCAAGGCGATTTGGTAAAAATTTGTGAAGATGAATAAAAATTGGGGGAAAGTATTATGAATGATTGTGTTTTTTGTAAAATAATTAAAGGTGAAATTCCTAGCAATATTGTATATGAAGATGAAGATTTTGTGATTTTCACAAATATCAATCCAGTAGTGAAATTGCATTATTTGGCAGTACCTAAAAAACATTATGCGACTCTTGCGGAAATGCAGGCTAGTGATGCGCAAGTTTTGGGTAAAATGCTTGCAAAAATTCCAACACTTAGTGAGTTGTTGCATTTAGAAAATGGGTATAGGCTTGTGATTAACCAAAAAGGCGAGGAAGGAAACGATGCTGGACAAGAAATTATGCACTTGCACATTCATATCCTTGCTGGCGAAAAAATGAAATTTTAATTGAATATAAGATAAAAGAAAAGAGTTGGTACTTGATTGTACAAACTCTTTTTTATATAAAGCAAAATTTTTTACAAAAAAATACTGTGCAACTCTTTTTGTTGGGCAAACAGTGCATTGCAATTTGACATTGCGCTCCCGTAAGGCGACCTTATGGCACATACCGCTACCTACTTAGTGCTGCTTGTTTCCACACCTGACACGGTTCATAGGGCGATATTGCACAAGACCTTAGCGTTCATCACACAAAGCCAAACGCAAGTACACTGCTAGACACCACCGAGAAGAGTATTCGACCCTACTAAAGCGGATTGTAGGTACAGGACACCGCTGGCTTCCCATCTAGCACAGTATAGATAGAATAACACAATTTAGCATAAAAAGCAAGCATTTTACGCTTATTTTTGCTATCTTGAAAGAAAAGTTGTGTAAAAATTTGTCGATTTTGTGTAATTTTAATATAGCAAAAAAATGTATAATTTTGCTAAAAATTGCTGGTAAATTATTGTTATTTTACTTGAATTATGGTAAAATTATCTCATTGAGGTGTAAATATGGAATCAAATGCAGTTAGATTTATAAATGCATACAACAATATAGACCAAACTTTGCGTTCTGTATATAATTTTAAACGCAGTATCACTTTTAGTGATATGATTAGGCGTGCTGTTTCGCTAAACAGTGTCGTGCGCAAGTATGAGGATAGATTGATTGATTATGCGAGATTGCGCAACGCGATTATTCACAATAGCAATGAGGAGCGAATTATTGCCGAGCCTCACGATGAGGTTGTGGTAGATATTGAACGAATAGCAGATTTGATTGCTAGACCGCCACTTGCTTATGATAGTATCGCTACCAAAAATGTATTGGTACTTGATGGTAATGTAAGCCTAAAAAAGGCGATTGAAACGATATACAAGACTGGTTTTAAGACAATACCGGTTTGCGAAAATGAAGCAATCTCAGGTGTGTTAAATTCTGGGCGAATTATCAATATTTTGGGTACAGCGATTGATAAAAATCTAAATCTTGATGAAATTACAGAAAATACGCCCGTAAAACGAGTGATTAGCGAACAAGATGTAGATAAGTTGTTTGTGATTAGGTCAAAAAATTTGACCGTGCAAGAAGCGTTAGATTTATTTTATTACAATAGAAAATTACTTGCAATCGTTATCACAAAGAATGGTAGCAATTTGGAGCGACCTATTGGTATTTTAACTGTTGCAAATATTATGGACTTGAATAAAGTTGTTGAAGATTATGAATTATAAAAGGACTAGAAAATGTTTGAAAAAGTAGATAGTAAATTAAATTTGCCAGAAATGGACAAAAAAGTGCTTGATTTTTGGGACAAGCATAGTGTTTTTGAAGAAAGTATCAAAGAGCGTGAGGGGCAAAAGCCGTTTGTATTTTACGAAGGGCCCCCAGGAATGAATGGTTTGCCTCACATTGGACACGGCAGTACGCGTATTTACAAAGATACTATTTTGCGTTATTACTCAATGACTGGTAGAAAGGTGTTGCGTAAGGCTGGTTGGGATACTCACGGCTTGCCAGTAGAGCAGAGAGCAGAAAAAGATTTAGGACTTAAAAATAAAGCCGAAATCGAAGTTTGCGGTGTACAAAAGTTTGTAGATGAATGTAAAAAGATTATCAATCTCTATGAAAATGAATGGAGAGTTGCTACACGCAAACTAGGTTTTTGGGTAAATCTTGATGATGCGTACAAGACTTGCTCAAACGAGTATATTGAGAGCGTTTGGTGGTCATTAAAACGACTTTTTGAAAAAGGCGACATTTACGAAGGTTATAGAGTTGCGCCATATTGTCCGCGTTGTGGAACAAGTCTTGCAAGTCACGAAGTAGCACAAGGCTATGAGACAGTAAAAGACCGCACAGTTTATGCTAGATTTGAGTTGGTGGACCGACCAAATTGTTATTTTATCGCTTGGACAACCACACCTTGGACCTTGCCTAGCAATGTAGCACTTGCGGTTAACCCTGAAATTGATTATGTAGAGATTGCAGTCGAGGGCGGAGTATATTATATAATGGCAAAGAATTTGGTAAATAAACTCTTTGAAGAATTTACCGAAATCAAGCAATTTAAGGGTAAAGATTTAGAAAAAATCTCTTACAAGCCTTTGTTTAATTTGTCAGAGGTTGTATTGGAAGGGAAACAAGCGTATTATGTGACTTGTGCTGATTATGTCACAATTTCAGATGGTACTGGTATCGTACATATTGCGCCCGCTTTTGGTGCAGATGACTCAAATGTTGGCAATGCGTACAACTTGCCTTTTGTAAAACTCATTGATGAAAAAGGTTGCTTTGATGACACCTTGCCTAAATATGCAGGTAAAAGAAATATTGTTGCAAACGATGAAATTATCGAAGATTTGAAAAAGCAAGGCGTAGTCGTAAAAGAGCAACTTTACGAACACGAATACCCTCATTGTTGGAGATGTCACACTCCGTTAATCAACTATGCGCGTAATGGTTGGTTTGTGCGTATGAGCAAATATCGTGATGCAATGGTGAAAAATAACCTTACAGTTGACTGGCACCCAGAAACCGTGCGAGATGGGCGTATGGGTAATTTCCTTGCAAACGCTATTGACTGGAATTTGTCGCGCGACAGATACTGGGGTACCCCTCTTAATATTTGGCGTTGTGACAAATGTGGCAAGTTGCACTCAGTCGGCAGTATTGCAGAATTATGCGAGTTGAGCGGGGCTACTGAGGTAAAAGATTTGCACAAGCCATACATTGATAATTTCACTTTTGGTTGTGAATGTGGCGGTACTATGAAACGCGTTCCGCAAGTAATCGACTGCTGGTATGATTCTGGTGCGATGCCTTTTGCGCAATGGCACTATCCTTTTGAAAATCAAGACAAATTTAAAGAGCAATTTCCAGCGGACTTTATTTGTGAGGCGCAAGACCAGACTCGTGGTTGGTTCTATTCATTGCAAGCAATTAGTACAACCGTGTTTGGTGTGACGCCATACAAGTCTTGTGTAATGAGCGGACACATTTACGACAAAAACGGTCTAAAAATGAGCAAGTCGCTCGGTAATGTAGTAGATATTAACGGCTTGATTGATAAATTTGGTGCAGATACAGTTAGATTTTATTTCTGTTCAAACTCTGCTCCTTGGTTAAGTCAAAAACTCGATGAAAACGGAATTGCTGAGGTACAGCGTAAGACTATCTCTACTTTGTGGAATACTTATGCGTTCTTTGTGCTTTATGCAAATATTGATGACTTCAAACCAGTCAAAAATGTGTTGGAATGTAAATTAAGCCTTATGGACAAATGGTTGTTATCGCAACTCAATAGTTTAGAGGCTAAGATTGAAAGTTATATGGCTGAATTTAATTTCACCGACAGCGCCCGCGCACTTGCCGAATTTATTGACGAGTTGTCAAACTGGTATGTTCGCCGTAGCCGTGAGCGTTTTTGGGCTGATGGTGAGAATGAGGACAAGACCTCAGCGTTTAACTGCTTGTATCACACTTTGGTAGAACTCACTAAACTTTGTGCACCATTTATGCCATTTATTAGTGACACAATCTACACAAACCTTACAAAAGGCGTGGAAAATGCAAAGTTAAGCGTGCATTTGGCAGACTATCCAAAAGCAGATGCAAGTTTGATTAACGAGGAACTTAACAAGCAAATGCAAGAGGTAATTGACATTGTTGCACTTGGTCGTGCGGGCAGAAATGCAAGCAATATAAAGAATAGACAGCCTATCGCAAATATGTTTATTTTCTCTGCGAACAAGGTTGATTTAAACGACCAACTTATGGCGATAATTGCCGATGACTTGAATGTAAAAAATGTTGCGTTTATCGAAAACCCAGCGGAATACATTACTTTTGAACTCAAACCTCAATTAAAGACCCTTGGACCTAAATACGGCAAGAATTTGAGTTTAATTAGAGAATTTTTTGCGAATTGTGATGCTTATGATATAGTAGGAAAACTCAACAGTGGTAAAACTGTCACAGTAGATGAAGGGTTGGGCATAATGCTTGGGGCTGATGATGTATTGATTTATCCGCACAGCAAGCCTGATTTTACGGCGGAAACAAACGCGGGTATTACCGTAATATTAGATACAGTGCTTACGCCTGAATTAATTGCTGAGGGTAACGCGCGTGAGTTTATTAGTAAAGTGCAAAATATGCGTAAAGAGGCAGGTTTTGAGGTAGAAGATAAAATCAATGTTTGGTATCAAACTGATGAGGCACTTAATAGCACATTGCAAGAGTATAAGCAATTTATTTCAAATATTATACTAGCGGAAAGTTTGGCAAGCGGAAATGAGGGCGAATTTAAGTTACAAACTGACATCAACGGAACGGCTTGTGATATTTCAATTTCAAGGGTGAAATAATGGAAGAAAGAATATTTTTAAGAGATGATGACATTTTAGCAGTATTTAAAGAGCAAAATGAAACTATGGCGCAATTAACTGCTAGGGTAAATGAATTTTTGGGTAAAGAAGCAAAACCTATATACAATTTAGAAGCGCTTGCTGGTGGTGTTGTGGTGTATGCGCTAAACGAAGGCGCGTACAAGGCTTTGAGGGAAAGTTACAAGGCTAATGAATTTGAGTTTAAATTCTATGCGGTTACAATAGGACAAGCGAAACAAGACAAAGGTAGTTTTAGCGCTTACTATACACGCGATAAAAAGTCAAACAAACTTATTCATATCCCACAACTTAACGCGGGGGCGGAGAGTTTTGGTATAAACTATGAGGTTGTAGAAAAAGTACAGCAAATTCAAATTGTAAAGGTAGATACAAATGCTAGCACGCCCGAAACTATTAGATTTGCAATGGCGGACCTCAATATGCCTGTTTTTGGTGATAAATTGTACGGCGGGGACAGTTTGGCGAAAAATACAAATACTGCACTATATCTGGTAGATGCGCGTATAAAGCACCCAGCAAAGCAAGAATATCTCAATTTTAGGGCAATGGTACCAGACAGCAAACCGTGGAATTATTTTAATTTGGCAGACATTTTTCAAATAAAGTTAGGAGGGTAGAAAATGGCTAAATCGGCTGGTGTTGTGTTTGCAAGAGTATTGGTTGCACTCATAATTTTGGCAGGAATAGGTGCGTGCATTTACTTTTTCTTGATAAAAAATGATAATGTGCGCGGTGCCGTTCACGAAGAAATGAGCAAACTTCTTGCATCTGATGAACAAAAAACTTTAAATACAAATTTGGGTGAGTTGGAAAGCGGAACATATTTTGACTATAACAAAAATGTTTCAAATCAAGGTTATAGCGAATTGTACTTAACCTATTATATGGATAATGAAATTTTGGATACCTATGCAAATTTGCTTATGTATGTTGGTAACAAAGATAATTCAAAAGCGACTGAAATTCAAAACGATATAAAATCATATCAAACTTCACTTACACAAGCATTGCGTAGTCAGTCATTATTTAATCAAACTTACAATCAATTAGGTACGACAAATCCCGCAACTGTGCAAAATTTTAAATCATTGATTATAGACTTTGAGGGTTTGGTGAAAAACTACCACAAACTTGCCAAAGATACTTTTGATTATGTGACAAGTTATTTTTACAAAAATATTGATGCAAAACAAAGTCAAAAATATGTGCAATCTTACGGCTTGAGCGTAGAGGCTGAGTTGTTAAAGACTGCTGTGTTGAGTGGAGATGAGGTTAGTGTTGCGTTGTACAAAGACAGCCTTGCGATGGCAAAATTTTATACGCAAAGCAAGTCGGCTAACTTTACTGCGCAATCTAGTGACACACAAATCGCAAAATTTATCACAGTGTTTAGCGCAAAAGACAAAGACTATTCTGCTTTTTTAAATTCGACAGACAAGGCAGACTACTACAACAAAATTACCGATACAGTGGAAAAAGAAAGGATTTACTTGCTTTTGGCTGGATTTGGTTTAGTGGGGAGGTTGTAAAATGAAAAAAATTGCAATTTCGTGCTTTATGTGCGTGGCTTTGTTGTGTTGTTCAATGATGATTTTTGCTGGTTGTGACAATGCACAGTATTCTTATGCGGAATTTCAAGATGCATACAAAACTTTTGTAAAAGACAATCAAGGCGAGTTATTTGATACCGAAGGATATATAAAAGTTACATACAAAAATGAAATTATGAATGTTTGTATCAACCAAACAAACAAAGATAGTAAATTGAGCAAGTTTACTCGCTTATCTGGTAATATAAATTCAAATCAAGCCATTTTTGAGCCTACATTAAAAGCAAGTCTAGTATTTGCAAAAAACTATGTAAATGTTACCAGTGAAAATGTGCCTATGAATGAAAGCACAAGCCTCTACAAGAAATTTTTAGATTTAAAGGCAAAAGCGGAAAAATTTTTACAAGATAAGAAAAAATTTGACACTCGCGCTACATTTAACGCAACTAGTGCGCTAGAAATCAGTTGGCTAAATACGATGCTTGACGACTACTATGAGCTGGTAAAGACAAGTTGTGAGTTTTCACAACAGTATATCGAACTTTACAATAAATATGTGTTTATCAATGCTTCAAATTCCTCAACTGGCCGTATCGCAAGCGGTAAAATTGAAAAATATTATATCGAGAGTTTAACAAAACTTGCCGATGTGTATATCAATTCTTACTTGCCATACATTTATGATAAAACTTTGGCAAACGGTGACAGCGAATACTACACCGACCAAAATTATAGCAAAGATGTCAATTCGGTGCTTCAATCTTATCTAAATATTGATACAAAAATTCAAGAGTTTGAAAAGAGAACGGGCGAAATGACCGAGAATGAAAAGGCAGTAGTTTCTGCATATAATTCAGCAATAAACTACAATCCAGTATTTGAAAATAGTTACAAAATGGTAAAAGAAATTTTGCCAAAAGTAAATTTAAGTAAAGACAACCCAACCGAAATCGAGCAAGGTTACATTGATATTCTAAATGACTTTTATAACTGCGAATATCAAAACTTAACTCAATTAATCAATACAATTTCACAAAAAATCGTATCAGCGTAAAGTTTAAAAGCAAAATATATGGAAATAGTCAAGTAATGAAAGTTATTTGGCTGTTTTTTTGTTTTGCCTTTTACTATATTATAAGATTGCCGCGCTAACGCTCGCAATGCCTTGGAGTACCGCTAGGTACGGAAAGTCTGGCAGAATGATTAATATAAGCAGAATGAGAGGTTTTTAG
>CAVBHV010000012.1:0-13617 GCA_963595385.1 bacterium | reverse complement strand
GTCGTATATGCAAATATTCACAAAGGTGATGATACCCTTAGCGATTTTATTCAAGTGTATGATGATACAAATTTAACTCTAAAAATAGTAATTTCGCCAAACGCGGGTGAGTATATTAGTGAAATTTCGTTTGATAATTCGGTGTTTTTTATTCGATAGAAAGTTGGAAAGCTGAACTCTATGGCGCTTGTGCCGATGCTCTCAGTGTGACTTATTAGGTGATTAGTGGAACAAATAAATTGGGTATGCTTTTCGATTATATGTAAGCAACGCCGAGTATAGATATTTATGTTCGCACGACAAATCAAGCCTACCCCTCTCTAAAAAAGCCCGGTGCTGGTGGGTTGAGTAGCGTTGCGGTTACGGCAACATAGGGTGGAACAGTTACCCTCGTTGGTGATGATTACGAAAGTTTAACGGAAAGCGATACACTCATTTGCTCGGCAACTCCTTGCGTGCAAGGCTACACATTTGCTGGTTGGTACTTGTCTAGCGATATGACAAAACCTATCTCAACGAGCCTCAGTGTGCGCCTTGCGAAATCCACAATTTACGGGCAAGAATTAATCGCAAAATTTGAACAAATTTCAATCACCAACAGTATAAATACCGAAACCAACAACACAAACGACTTTTTATAAATTATAATTGGACTTTAAAGTATTGATAACAAATTTAATGCAAAATTTAATTAAAAGAAAACAGTATAGAAATTAATCTACACTGTTTTTAGTTTTGCTAGCAACTAAAATTGTCCGCTAGATATAATTGAATTTGTATTTGTTTTACCAAAACCCACATTTTGACTTTCTTGCTTTGAATTGTCTAGGCGAGCCTTAGGTGAGTTGATTGTTTGTTTTTCAGCAAGTTCAGGATTTGGTGTAGCCATTTTGGCTTGATTTTTCACAGGCCCACGAACATTTACGACTGGTCTATCCATATTTTTATTTTCCAAAGTGCGCGCGTGTATGCCTGCATTGTTAATATCAACGCCGTTTGTTACACGGTCTTTGGCAACTCTGTCATTATTTGCGACAGGTTTTTGCTCAAAAGTTGTTTTGTTTTGTGAAATTCCATTTTGAGTAATTACTTTATCGTTTTTAGTGGTTGTTTTTACTGGGGTAGTAGTTTTGTTTGTATATTGAGAATTATTTGTAGTTTCAGTTGGCTTTGTGTTGTTTTTATTTAATTCCAAAGTCGAAACATCGTTTGTGTCACCAAATACGCCATTTATTGCTTTGAGTGCATCGTTTGCGCAGTCAAAATAGATTTCACGGCTAAGTAATGTGCCTTTGATTTCCAGATAAATAGGGCTGAGGTCGGCATTGTTTCCTTCTGTGCTTTGTACAAGCGCCAACATACCTGCGCTGTGCATTAGGTCAAAGTGGTTTTGAGCGAGTTTTTGAGTCATACATTGTAAGGTGTGCGAGTAGCCATTGATTAATTTGATTTTTGCTTGTTCCAAAGTCACCGAATTATCTAAAAGTTTAGCCATATTTGCACGAGCAAGTTCCATATTTTGATTCATTTCTTCATTTTGCGCAGAAATTCTGTCGTTTAAGTCAGCAATATCTTGTTGAATGGTTGCCATATCTAATACAAAATTTTGTGTAATGTCGGTTGTGTTTTTAGTTGTGTCATCTGTGGTTTGATTTGTTGTATTGTTGGTAATATCTGTCTTTGTGGTGTCGGTAGTAGCCGTTGTATTTGTATTATTTTTGTCGTTATCAACGGAATCAGTTGTGTTGTTTTGTACATTGTCATCAACTACTACATTGCGGTTAGTGTCAGTGGTGTTTGGTGTAGTTGTGTTTTGAGCATTGTTATTTATTGTGTTATTTGCGTTTGGCACATTTGAAGCAACTCCATTATTCGTGTTGTTGGTAATATTGTTTGCGCCATTATTTACCAAACCGCCATTGTTGTTGTAAACATTGCCATCAATGTTTGTATTTGCATTATTTTTGTAAGTGTCGATATTGTTTGTGCGTACCATACTATCAAGATTGTTGGTATTGTTGTTTGCAATCACGCCATCAACAGTTTTGTTGCCATTGCCTTGATTTGGTAATATACCTGAATTTGCATTGTTGATGCCATATGGTGAAGTACCTTGATTGTTGTATGAAAGGTTGTTTGTGCCATTTTGATTGATATTATTTATACTGTTTACGCCGTTTAGGTTGGCGGTGGTTCCATCGTTCACAACATTATTTAATGATGAAGTTTGGTTCGATACTCTATTTGTACCATTAGTGTTGTTAATATTCTGCACACCATTTGTACTATTTTGCGTATTTAAATTGTTATTCGTGCTGCTTGTGGTTTGCTTTGTGTTTGTTTGATTATTTACAACAGCATTATTATTGGTATTGTTACGCACTTGATTTTGGTTTGTTTCTTCACGATATGTGTCAATATTGCGTGGTAAAATACGGTAGTCGTTAGCCTTATTAATAGTGTATTCATCATTAATCGCTAATTCTTTGTCGTTTGTTTCCACTGTACTTGCTAAGATATGCAATTCATCAATTTGGTCGCGCAACGCATTTTGCGAATTTGTCTTAATTCCATCGCTAATACCCACAAAGGCAGAAGCAAGGGCAAAAGTAAGAGATAGTGCTAGTATTTTTTTCATAAATTTTCACCTCGAAATAAAATTTTCAAGGTTAGTTTGTTTTATTTCTCGTAAAATATTTATGCAAAATCAAAATTTTAGTTTGTTTTTTGAAAATTTGGCTAAAATTGCATAAAAGAGGAGGCTAAAATGAACGAACAAGAACGAAATAAGAGATATAACGCCTATGTTGAGGCAAAAATGCCAAAGACAAAACCTTGGCCAACACTTTTTCACGCCTTTTGGGTAGGTGGTCTGATTTGTTGTATAGGAGAATTGATAAAAGATTTATGCTTGTATATTTTTCCGTATATGCCCACATTAGAGGCGACAAACTGGGCATTGATAATTTTGATAGTGCTGGCTTCATTTTTGACTGGAATTGGAGTTTATGACCGAATTGGAGCATATGCTGGCGCTGGAAGTATTGTGCCGATAACGGGTTTTAGTAATTCTATTGCAAGCCCCGCTATTGAGTTTAAGCGTGAAGGGCTTGTGTTTGGGCTTATGGCAAAAATGTTTATAATCGCTGGTCCTGTAATCGTTTCCGGAACGGTCGCATCTATCATTGCTGGGCTGATTTATTTGTTTATTTAGGAGTGAAAAATGTTAAATAGAATAGGTAAGCATACTTTGGTATTTAAAAATAAACCACGCGTTATTGGCAATTTTTCGGTAGTGGGTCCAAAAGAGGGTGAGGGTAATTTTGGTAAATATTTTCACAAAGTGCTTAGTGATGACTTGTTTGGTGAAGATAGTTATGAAAAGGCTGAAAGTAAAATGCTTAATTTTGCAATTTCCGAAGCAATCGCTAGTGCAAAACTCACAGAGAGCGATATTGATATTTTATTTGCTGGGGACTTAATGAATCAAATCATTAGTAGTAGTTTTGCTGCGCGTACTTTGGGGGTGCCTTATGTGGGGCTTTTCGGAGCGTGTAGCACAATGGCTGAGTCGCTGATTATGGGTGCATCTTTTATTGATGCGGGCTTTGCGCAAAATGTGGCTTGCGCTACAGGTAGTCATTTTAGTAGCGCAGAAAAGCAATTTCGCTACCCATTAGAATTAGGTACTCAACGCCCGCCTTCTTCTCAATGGACAGTTACAGGAATGGGATGTACGATTTTGGGGCAAGGCAATAGTGATATTTATATAGAAAGTGCAACTATTGGAAAAGTAGTTGACTGGGGAGTTAGTGATGCAAATAATATGGGGCCTGCTATGGCGCCAGCAGCACTTTTTGCGATAAAATCGCACTTTGATGACACAAGCACAACGCCAGATGATTACGATTTAATTTTGACTGGCGATTTGGGTAAATTGGGTAGTGAGGTATTAATTGATTTGCTAGAATATCACGGCTATAAAATCGGTAACAATTATAGTGATTGCGGGCAAATGATTTTTACAAATTCGCAAAAAACTTTTATGGGCGGTAGTGGTTGTGGTTGCGGGGCTAGTATTTTAAATAGTTATGTTTATGACCGAATGAGAAAAGGTGAGTTGGGGCGTGTGCTATTTGTGGCAACAGGTGCGCTTATGAGTACGGTTTCCAGTCAGCAAGGCAATAGTATTCCTTGCATTGCTCACGCGGTAGAATTTAATTGTGGAGGTAAAAAGAATGTTTGACCCTATTATGTATCTAAAAGTCTTTGCAATCGGCGGGCTTGTGTGTATGATTGGACAAATTCTCGTTATTACCACAAAAATGACAAGCGCGCGTATTTTGGTTTCTTTTTTGCTTATTGGTGCGTTTTTGGAAACGATAGGCGTGTATGAACCTATTAGGCAATTTGCTGGGGCTGGAATTTCAGTGCCTATCGTGGGATTTGGGGCAAGCCTAGCGAGAGGTGCTATTGATGCTGGACATTCTATGGGAGTTTTGGGAATTTTTACGGGTGGTTTAACAGCAACTGCGGGCGGTATTGCGGTAGCGATTTTGGCGGGTTATGTGTTTGGTCTAATATTTAATAGTAAGACAAAAAAGTAAACTAAATCTGTATTTTTGCATATAAATATGTATGCGAAAAAGTAAGTTTGAGCGCAAAAGAAGTCTTAAAGCAAAATTATGGATAAGCCTATCTATATTTGTAGTTTTTTTAACATTGATACTTTTGTTTTTCAATCTTTATGTAAACCCTGTTATAATTGAGATAAGCGAAGCAACGGTCAAATCTTTAACTACAAAATCAGTAAATAGCGCTGTCCAATCGGTCATCAACAACACAAATATTTATGATGATATAATTCAAATTAACACTGATGCAGATGGAAATATCACCTCTCTGCAAGTGCAATCAATTTTGATAAACCGTTTAGGCAAAGAGATAGGAAAAACTGCTTTGCAAAATTTAGAATTGTATGGCAGTGAGGGTATAGGTATTCCGTTTGGGACTTTAACAGGCATACCTATTTTTGTGGGTAAAGGTCCAGAAGTTTCATTTAAAGTACAACCGATAGGTAGTATTTCTTCGACTTTTTCTTCCGAATTTATAAGCGCGGGTATCAACCAGACAAACCACCGAATTTATATGAATGTAATTGCAACTGTAAGTATGGTTTTACCGACTGCTAGCCGTAATATCACCACAAATAGCCAAATTTTGGTTTGCGAATCAATCATTATCGGTAAAGTGCCTGACACTTACTTAAATTCGGATAGCCTAGATGAAATGATGAACTTAATTCCTAGTTAATTTGAGCAAAATTCATTGACATTACAATCGAATTATAGTATAATAAAATTATCTAAATATGATGCGTTGAGAAAGACTAGTAACCAAAAACTACACTTTACAGAGAATTGAACATTTGCTGAGAGTTCAAGAGTCGTACTTTGGTGAATTCACTTTTTAGCACTTTTGCTGAAAATTTTAGTAGGCAAAGGCGAGAAGCCTCGTTACGGCAAATTAAGCGCCCTTTTTTAGGGAATTTAGGTGGTACCACGGAGAAAACTTCGTCCTAATGTTTTAGGCGGAGTTTTTTGCTTTTTAAAAGGAGATTTATAATGGATAAAGAATTACAAGACATTTTGACCGATGCAGAAAATCAAGTAAGCAAGGTAACCGACAAGCAAGAATTAGTGCAAGTTAGTGCAACTTTTTTGGGTAAAAATGGTGCATTATCTGGGTTAATGAAAAATTTACGCAATCTTACAAACGAGAAAAAACGAGAGGTTGGCGAACAATTAAATATTTTGCGCGATAAATTGACTAAGTTGGTAAAAAATAGAGAACAAGCGATTGAAGATGCTATTTTAAACAAAAAATTAGAAAAAGAAAAAGTCGATGTTACTATTCCAGTTGCGCCAGCACCTTATGGCACAATACACCCTATTGAATTGCTCAAAAGGGAGTTGGTAGATTACTTTATCGAGAGAGGATTTGAATTGAAAGATGGTCCCGATATTGAAACAGACTACTACTGCTTTGAGGCTTTGAATGTGCCAAAAGAACACCCTGCACGCGAAATGCAAGATACTTTTTACATTGATGATGATATTGTGTTGCGTACGCACACCTCTGCAATGCAAGTACGCACTATGGAAAGCAAGCAACCCCCAATCAAAATGATTTCGACAGGTAATGCGTATCGAATTGATGAAGTTGATGCTACGCACTCGCCGATTTTTGGGCAGTTGGAAATTTTAGTAGTAGATAAAAATGTCACTATGGCAGATTTGATAGGCACTCTCGAAGGGGTAGTCAAATATTTGTTAGGTGAAAAGACAGAGTTGCGTGTAAGACCTAGTTATTTCCCATTTACAGAGCCTAGTATAGAAGCCGATGCGACTTGTCCAAAATGTGGGGGCAAGGGTTGCGGGCTATGCAAAGACACTGGCTTTATTGAACTTTTAGGCGGTGGTATGGTACACCCAAAAGTGTTGGAAATGTCTAGAATAGATAGTAAAACTTACAAAGGTTTTGCAGTTGGTATAGGGCTTGATAGGCTCGCTATGATAAAGTATGGCGTGTCTGATTTGCGCGATTTATACGAAAACGACATAAATTTATTAAAGCAGGTTAAATAGGAGAGAGAAAATGATTGTATCTTATAAATGGTTGGCTGATTTTGTAGATTTGGCGGGAGTAAGTCCGCAAGAAGTCGCAAAAAAGTTTATTAGTATAGGTTATGAAGTTGAGTCATTAAAAGACTTGTCAAAAGGTATGGAACGCGTAAAAATTGGGCGTATCATTAAACTAGCAAGACATCCAAATGCGGAGCGCTTGCAAATTTGTACTATTGATATAGGTAACGGCGAAATTGTGCAAATTTTGACTGCTGCTACAAATGTTTTTGAGGGAGCATTAGTTCCTTGCGCTCTTGATGGGGCTGATTTGCCTAACGGAGTAAAAATCAAGACTACAAATATGCGTGGCGAGGAGTCACAAGGTATGCTTTGTTCTGGGGAGGAGTTGTGTATAGATAATTCTGTTTACCCAAACGCTATTGTTGATGGAATTATGATTTTAGATGAAAGCGCGGTAGAAGGTCAGCAAATTGCTGAATTTTTAGGTCTTGATGATGTGGTTTATGACTTAAAAGTACTTGCAAATAGACCAGATTGCCAAAGTGTAATAGGTTTAGCCAAAGAGTTGGCTGTTGCGCTAAATCGTAAATTTATTGAGCCAAAAACAAGTTTTATACAACACAAAATTGATGAAGATTTAAAAATTGATGTTGACACTCAAAATTGTCCTATTTATTATGGTTGTGTAGTCAAAAATGTCAAGATTGAGAGTTCGCCTAAATGGTTACAACGCAAGTTGAAAATTGTTGGAATTAATCCTAAAAATAACATTGTAGATATTACAAATCTTGTTTTGTGGGAAATGGGACAACCATTACACGCGTTTGATTACGATAAAATTAACAACCACCACATCGTTGTGCGTAATGCAAATGAGGGTGAAAAATTAGTTTGCTTAAATGATGAAGAATACACTTTGACTAGCGATATGACTGTTATTGCAGACACTGCTAAACCACTAGGGTTGGCTGGAATTATGGGTGGAAAAGAATTTTCTATCAACGAAAATACTCAAAATATTGTGATTGAAAGTGCCGTTTTTGATAGAGTAAATATTCGCCGTAGCGCAAGAAAACTTGGTTTGCGTTCGGATGCCAGTGCAAGGTACGAAAGGGGAGTGCAACCTATATCAGCGTTGGTAGGGCTTAACCGTGCTTTGTCATTAATTGAAGAACTAAAAGTTGGTGAAATTTCACAAAATATTATTCAAGTTGGCGAATTGAATGACAAGTTGCGCACACTTGAATTACCTTTGATAGAAATTAAGCGTACTCTTGGTATTGAGATTGACAGTGGCATAGTTATAGATATTTTGGAAAGATTGGGTATTAATATTACTCAAAATGGTGATATTCTCGCTTGTGGTATCCCTGCAATTCGTGCTGATATTGAACGCGATGCTGATTTGATTGAAGAAATAATTAGATTTTATGGCTATGAACACATTATACCTACATATTGCGAAAGTACAGCAAGTATTAGTGGGGGAATGAACAACGCTTTGCAAACCGAACGAAATACGGTTGATTTTATGCTTGCAACTGGTGCGCATCAAGTACGCACATATGGGTTCCGTTCTCCATTAGAGTTAGATAGGCTACTAGTAGAAGAAGATAGCGAGTTGCGCAACTGCGTAAAAATTGCAAACCCGCTTAGTCTTGATTATAGCGTAATGCGTACGCAAATGGTCGGCAGTTTGTTAGATGTTATCAAATTGAACGCTAGTCGTAAAAACAAAGATGTACAGATTTTTGAAATAGGTAAAATTTTCAAAAATGTAAGAGATATCAAAGATAATTTGCCTATTGAAAACAAAATTCTAGCGTATGTAACAGCGCAAAATGTTGATTTCTTTGCGGTAAAAGCAATTACAGAAATGCTTGCAAGCAAGTATGGACTTACATTTACATATAAACCAAGCAATGTTTGCTTTATGCACCCTAATATTTGTGCAGATATTTGCATAGGAAATAAAAAGGTAGGCTTAATAGGTAAAATTCACCCTCGCGTAACCAAGAATTTTGAAATTAACCACGATTGCTACTACTTTGAAATTAACTTGAATGAATTACCAGCGAAAAAGAGCAAAAAGGTAAAACCTCTACCAAAATTTCCTGCATCTCATAGAGATTTGGCGGTAGTTGTAGATGAAAAAGTGTTAGTTGGCGGAATGATTGAAACTATCCGCAAATCAGCGGGCGAAATTTTGGAAAGCGTGGAAGTATTTGATATTTATCAAGGTGAACAAGTTGTTAGTGGTTACAAGAGTGTTGCATTTAACTTAACATTTAGGCGACACGATGCTACTCTTACACAAGAAGAAGTAAACGAAGCATTTAACAAAATTTTGAGCAAATTGGAAAGTACTTACCAAGCAAAAATAAGAGCATAAGGAGTGAAAAATGATTTATTTAGATAATTCTGCAACTACTCAAACGCGCAAAGAGGTGGCTGAGTATGTAGCAAAATATAGTGTGGAAAATTTTTTCAATCCTTCTAGCGTGTATCAACCTGCCGTAAAAGTGAAACTTGATTTAGACAATGCAAGAAAATCAATTTTGCGCATACTTAATGCCGAATCTAACGGCAAAGTAGTATTTACTGGTAGTGCTACCGAAGCAAATAATTTAGTCCTTAATGGCTTAGTCAAGAAAAACAAAAAAATATTAATTTCGGCGGGCGAGCATCCTTCAATTTACGAAACTGCCAAAAATTTGGAAAATCAAGGTTATGAAATTGGCTATATTTCGCTCAATGCTGATAGTACTGTAAACCTTACTGATTTAGAAAATCAAATGAATGAAAATGTTTGTTTGGTATCAATTATGCACGCAAGCAATGAAACGGGCGCAATCAACGATTTGGGCGCAATTTCACGAATTGTGAAAGGTAAAAATCCAAATTGCTTGCTACACAGTGATGGGGTACAAGCCTATGGGAAATTGCGCGTAAATGTGTCGCGCGACAAAATCGACCTTTACACTATGAGTTCGCACAAAATTCACGGACCAAAGGGTGTGGCTTGCTTGTATTTTAGTAATAAAGTACGCTTAAAACCTCAAATTTTAGGCGGTGGACAAGAAAACGGTTTGCGCTCTGGTACAGAAAATACTGCGGGAATTATGGGCTTTATCGTGGCAAGTGATATTATGTACAACAGTTTACAAAAACGCAATGAGTATTTGAGAAGGCTCAAACAACATTTCATAAATGAACTCGCGAATACTGATTTGGAATATCAAATAAATGCAAAAGATGCAATCACATTAGACAATATTTTGAGTATTTCATTTTTTGGCGTTAGGGGAGAAGTACTACTTCATTCGTTAGAAAAATACGGTATATATGTTAGCACTGGTTCGGCTTGTAGTAGCAAGCACATAGGCAATCGTGTGCTCACAAATATGGGACTAACTCCTGAGCAAATGCAAGGTAATGTTAGGTTTAGTTTTAGCGAATTTGTCACAATGCAAGATATTGATTATACGATAAAAGCCTTGAAGCAAGAAATACAAAATTTAAAGGGTTAAAAAATGAATGTTATTTTAATTAGATATGGCGAGTTATTTTTAAAGGGACACAACCGTAAATATTTTGAACAAGTGTTATATAAAAATATTTGCGAATCTCTCCAAAACTTTCAATTTACCTTAAAGAAAATAAGCGGTAGATATGAATTAAGCGAATACGATACAGAACAAGAAAACTTGATTATCTCTAAACTTACCAAGGTATTTGGACTTTATTCACTTTCGATTGCTACAAAAATTTTGACCGAAGTCGAAGACATTGAAAATGAATGTGCAAAAATTGACTTGCAGGGTAAAAATTTCCGTGTAAGCACCAACCGTGCAAGCAAGATTTTCCCTATAAAATCTATGGAAATGAATATGCGTTTGGGTGGTATTATTTTGGAACATAACCAAAACAGCAAAGTTAACTTGCACACTCCTGAGGTAGAAGTTGTGGTTGATATTCGCGAAAATGGCTACACCTATATTTCGACTGATGTCGTTATGTGTGCTGGTGGTATGCCTTTGGGGAGTGCTGGCAAAGGAATGTTGCTACTAAGTGGTGGTATTGATAGTCCAGTTGCGGGATACTTTTTGGCAAAAAGAGGCTTAATTGTGGAGGCAATACACTTTCATAGTTATCCATATACTAGCGAGTTGGCAAGACAAAAAGTCATTTCTCTTGCAGAAAAAATGAGTGAATATCTAGGTCATATAAAATTACATATTATTTCAGTGACTCACATACAAGAGGAAATTCACAAAAAATGCGATGGCGACTTTATGATTACACTTTTGCGTAGAATGATGATGAGAATTGCCGAAAATATTGCAAAGAAAAATGGTGCTGGCGCATTGATAACAGGGGAGAGTTTAGGACAAGTCGCAAGCCAAACTTTGCAAAGTATCAATGTGACAAACTCGGTAGTAAGTTTGCCAGTGTTTAGACCATTAATCGGTTTTGATAAACAAGATATTATGCAATTTGCGCACAAAATTGATACTTACGAAATCAGTATTCAACCATACGAAGATTGTTGTACTGTATTTTTACCTAAAAATCCAGTCACAAAGCCTAGAATGGACAAAGTATTGAATGAGGAAAGTAAATTAAATATCGAAGAATTATTACAAAAAAGCCTCGATTCCGAAGAAATTGTTGAAATATAAAAAGCAAAACATATCGTAAAAAACGATATGTTTTTTGTTTAAAAATAGCAAATTTTATTAAAAATGCTACTTTTTGGCGATTTTTTTGACATCTTTTATATTTAAATTTGTTTGAGCAATAGGCTGAAATTTCACAATATTACTGTTTGCGATTTGTTCGTTTTGGCTAGTTTTATACGAAACACGCAGATAAAAACTACAATTTTCGGCTGGAATAGGAATTTCAAAAGTAAATCGTTCGTTTTTACCCTCAAATTCGTGTAAAATCTCAGTTTCGCCGTTTTCTTCTTTTATTAATGTATAATTTAGATAATCTAAACCCTCCCAACTAAGTGAGAGTAGGAGGTTATTATTCGATAGTGATAACACGGGAACGGTTATTTGTGAAAAATTTTTACTAGTTGCCGTTGGAGCATACCTTTTGGCAAAAATATCACAAACTGTGTACATTTTAGGCGTTTCAGGACTCGCTAGTTCTACTTTTTGACTTGATAACGAAATCGAATCAAGTTGTAATTTTTCTACACTTTCGGGTTGAATAAAATCTTCTTTAACTTGATATTTTTTGATAATCTCTTGCCATACATTCTTATTTAAATTTGAGGCAATAGTCCCGCCATTTTGCGTAGAGGTGAGATTATATTGTGCATCTTTTGTGTTACCATACCACACTCCAACGGTAAATCGTGGATTGTAACTAATACACCACGCATCGGTATTTGAGCCATTATTTGCGCCAACAGTACCAGTTTTTGCGGATAGTGGGATACCTAGATTTGACAACTTTCTCGCCGTGCCATAGGTAATCGTATCTTTTAAAATATCATTAATCATATACGCTGTATCTTCTCCTATGATTTGCTGATAAGTATCTTTGTTTTGATATAAAATCGTGCCATTGCTGGTTTCAATGCGTTTGATAAAATTCAATGTAGCATATTTACCATTTCTAGCAAAAGTAGCGTAAGCGTTTGCTATTGTTTGCAAATTTTCGCCAAATTGAGTCGCACCTAAGGCAATGGCAAGATGATTGTCGTTATCAGTAAAATGCAGACCAAATTTTTTTGCATATTCAATAGATTTTGGAATTGTATTATATTCTAGTGTTTTAATTGCTGGAATATTTAGCGACTTTGCAAGTGCTTTGCGCGTGCTGACCCAACCAGCGAAATTTCCACTTGCGTTTTTAGGCGTGTAGCCGTTAAAATCAGTTTTTTCATCATTTATTGGAGTAATAGGTGAGAGTTTATTCATTTCAAAAGCGGGAGCATAGCACAAAATAGGCTTAATTGTACTGCCGATTTGTCTATTTTGTTCGCAATTTCCCAAATATGCAACAACTCCATTTGTTTTGTTATCTATGGCAATTATAGCGTTTTCTATGTCGCTATTTTCTATATTTTTCTTTAATTCATTTCGCAAACTTTTATCAATATATGTATAAATTTTGTAACCCTTGGTAGAAACATCAGTTTCACTTAAATTGAGTATATCCATAGCCTCATCTAACACTACTTTGTTAAAAATCTCCATAGAATTTGTTTGATTTAACGCGTTTAGCGGTTCATTTATGGCGTTTTCATATTCAGTTTGGCTGATTTTGTTGTCATCGAGCATATTTTTTAGCACTAAATTTCTGCGAGCGATACAATTTTCTTTGTTAAAAATAGGGGAGTACCGCTTAGGTGATTTAATCAACCCCGCCAGCGTTGCGCTCTCTGCCAAAGTAAGATTTTTTGCTGAGTGTCCAAAATAATTTTGTGTTGCATTTTCAATTCCGTATGAACTATTGCCAAAGTAAATCACATTTAGGTATGTTTCCAAAATTTCTTGTTTACTATATTGTTGCTCTAATTTCATCGCAAGATATGCCTCTTGAATTTTCCTTGACATTGTTTTTTCACTATTGAGATGTGTATTTTTGATTAATTGCTGCGTAATTGTCGATGCACCTTCTTTTGCGTAACCACTAAAAATATTTTTTACGCAAGCCTTCATAACTCTACCTAAATTTATTCCGTTATGTTCATAAAACCGCTTATCTTCGATACTTATAAAACATTGAGGGGTGTATTCTGGTAGGTCTTGTAACGAAATTACATTATTACCTTTGGTTGAAGTCGTAACAAGTTCTTCTTCGTTTTTATCATAAATTTTCACTTGTGCTTGATAATTGTTAAGTTTTGCTAAATTTAAATTCGTGCCACCCTCGGTTTGAGAAATTATTATTCCTACATACACAAAAAGGCACAATAACAAAAATACTATTATGCATAGAAATACTATAC
>CAVBHV010000011.1:0-14714 GCA_963595385.1 bacterium | reverse complement strand
CAAGAAAAATAAATGTTGCAAGCACTCAAAGAAGCGAAAAAGGCTCGCCTTGAAGAGGAAGTGCCTATCGGTGCTGTGGTTGTGCAAAACGGCAAAGTAATTGCGCGGGCGCACAATACAAAAAATAAAAATGGCAACGCTCTTGAACACGCTGAAATTTTGGTGCTAAACAAGTGCGCAAAAAAGTTGGGCGGGTGGAGGCTACTGGATTGTGACCTTTATGTTACGCTTGAACCTTGCCCTATGTGTGCTGGGGCTTGTATCAATGCCCGTGTTCGCTCGGTTATTTTTGGTGCATACGACCAAAAAGCAGGTTGCTGTGGTACTTTATACAATCTTCCTAGCGACCCGCGATTTAATCATAGACCTGAGGTAATCGGCGGGGTGTGCGAAAAGGAATGTGCGGGCATTTTGACTGATTTTTTCCAAAATTTAAGGAAACGCGACAAATTAAAAGGGGAATAATATGGGTATTTTAAGTATGGATTTTGAAACTGAAACTGAAAAAGTAGATATTTCTTCAATAGATACGCTTTGGGAAAGAGGTATGCAAAAAGAGCCTATTGATAGTGATGTGGCTGTAATAATTTTGAAGATACATCACCCTGCTTTTGGAAATAATAGGCGTAGTTTTTCGATGTCTATTTGTGGTAAAACTATGACAGAATGGGTAGAATTAGCGTTTGATAAGTGTCCTGTTTTGGAGATAGAAGCCACACAAGGTGCAGACATTTTGGACACAATTAGACCGTATTTGTCAGACAAAAAATATACCGCAGTTTTTTACGCTGATACACCACTTTTGCAAAGAAAGACTTTTTTAGCGTGTGTGGATTTTGCAAAATTAAAGGGTATGAATGTATGTAAGTTTGAGAGAGGTTATATATTCGTGACCGATTATGTGCGTAATGCGAAAAAAATTTATTCTAGCACTTTGCCAAATTTTGCGGGTCAACAAGATTTTATGCTTGTCTGTGATATGGATACTTTTGCAAAAGCGGAAAATGTATTGAAAAAGCGCATAATTGATTTTCATTTGCAACACGGCGTGCAGATTTTAGATACCACTTGGACAAGTATTGATGCCGATGTGGAAATAGGTGAAAATGCCGTTATTTATCCAAATAATGTGCTTCAAGGTAAAACAAAAATTGGTGATAATGTTATTCTGCAAGTTGGCAATACTATTATCAATAGTCAAATAGGCGATAATTGCAGATTGATGCAAAGTGTAATCGTAGAAAGTAAAATCACAAATAATAGCGACATAACGCCATTTACATTCATTGAAAAGGGCGAAATTAAAAAATAGAGGTGAAAAAATGAAATTGATAGTTGGTTTGGGTAATCCAGGTCCTGAATTTAATAATACTCCGCACAATGTAGGCTTTGCGACAATAGATAAAATTGCAGATTATTTGAAAGTTGAAATCAAGAAGAAACGCAAAAACGGCTTGATGTGTGAAACGCATATCGGTGAAGAAGATGTAATTTTACTGAAACCGTTGACCTTTATGAATAGCAGTGGTGATTGTGTATATGCGATTGCAAAAAAATACAATATCTCAGAAAAAGATATTTGCGTTATCTTAGATGATGTAGATTTGACTGCTGGGTTATGCAGAGCGCGCCCTAGTGGTTCTGCTGGTACTCATAATGGCTTGCGTTCTGTGACAGCAAGGCTGGGAACAACTGAATTTTCACGAATTAGAATAGGGGTCGATAGTCCTAGCAGAGGCTCAGACCTTGCGGAGTATGTTTTGCGTAAAATGGACCCAAAGACAAACGAGAATGTCGGTATAGGTATTGACAAAGCAATTCAATATGTTAAAATGTTTATACAATCAGGAGCAATCTCCGATACCAAATAGGTGCCGATATGCAAAAATTATTTCAAGCAAACAGTAAAATAAATCAAATTTTAAATGATATACACTCACACGAAAAGGTGAGTGTTTTTGGCTTTAATAAGGGCGAGCGAACTTTTGTTAGTTCGTTAATCAAACAGCCGATTTGTTATGTAACTGCCGAAAATAACGATTTGGAGTTATTGAAAAAATCTTTTGAAAGTATGGGCAGGAAAGTCGCAATACTTGATTACGCGCCAGACGATTATTGTTTGCATACTCTCGAATTTGGTAGCGCTGGAATTGACGCACAAGTGGCTATTTTTGATTGTATTAACAAAAAAGTTGATACTTTGATTGTGACTGCGGAAACGCTAAATTCGAATTTTGCACCGCTCAAAGTTTGGCAAAGGAATACCTTTGAGATTTGCAAAAATCAAGATATTGAAATCGAAAAATTAGGCAAAATGTTGACCTCAGTCGGTTATAATCGCGTGGAAACGGTAGATGCAAGGGGACAGTGGGCGAAACGCGGTGATGTGGTAGATATTTTTCCATTGAATAGCGAATTGCCTTATCGTGTGCACTTTTTTGATACACAAGTAGAAAAAATTACGACATTTAACATTCTCACTCAATTCAAAATTAGTGAAGTTGAGCAGTTTTGCATTTGTCCAAATGGCTTTATTTTGGAAGAAAGTGACAAGTTAGATGCGGTGGCTTTGATTGAAAGTCAGGGCAAAACTATGCGTAAAAGTGCTGGAAAGTCGCAAAATAGCGCAGACTTTTTGGCAAATCTTGATGTGCTTAATCACGCAAAAAATTTATTTCAAACGGGCATACCGCGTTCGGCGTGGCAATTTTGTGCTGGTTTTACTGATAGTGTAAGATTGACTACGCTTTTAGCCGAATGGACTTTTATTTTAGACCAACCAAAGCAAATTTGGACAAATTTACTTACGCATCTTGACATTTGCAAGCAAAACATTCAGGCAGGTCTTAATAGTGGGCAACTTGCAAACGCACACAAAAATTTGATTTATAGTTTTGAAGAAATAGCCAGCGATTTTGAGAGTTTTAGCGTGTTATCTTTTCAATCATTGATGACACAAAATAAATTTGTAGCGCCTACAAAAGCATATAATATCGAAACTTTGCCCGTTCCAAAGTTGGGTAGAGATTATCAAGCGTTTGCGAGCAGTTTGCAAGAATTTTTGGATACTGGGTATAGGGTAGTTTTGTGTGCTGGGGACGCAAGTATTGCGGGCGACATTGCTGAAAAATTAGCACGCTATATAACGGTAGAGCAAATATCAAATATTAATGATGTTTTACAAAATAGAATAAATATTTTTGTTCATTCACTTGCGTTAGGTGCCTGTTTTATTGAAGATAAATTGCTTTTTTTAGGTAGCAATGAAACAAGATTTGAAAAAGTCAAAACAAAATGGGACAAACATATCGTTAATGTCACTGACACTTTTACGCTTCCAGAACAAGGCGACTATGTTGTACACGCAATTCACGGTATAGGTGTTTGTGAAGGTGTAACGCAACTCTCCGTTGGCGGAGCAAAACGCGACTATGTAGTGGTTAGTTATAAAAATAATGATAGGCTTTATGTGCCTACTGAGCAACTAGATATGCTGGGTAGATACATAGGGGGCGACAAAAATCCTACGCTGTCGAGTATCGGTAGCAATGCTTTTGAAAAGGCAAAACAGCGTGTTCGTGAGAGCGTAAAACAACTTGCTTTTGACCTTTTGAAACTTTACCGCGAACGCGAAAATAGCAAAGGTATTGTGATGAAAGTCGATAGTGCAACTATGGCTGAATTTGAGCAAAGTTTTGGTTTTACTCCGACCCCTGACCAAGAAAAAGCCTTTAATGATGTATATACCGACCTTGCTAGTGGTAAAATTATGGATAGGCTGATTGTTGGTGATGTGGGGTATGGAAAAACTGAGGTAGCAATTCGTGCTTCGTTTGTTGCGGTAATGAGTGGCTATCAGGTAGCCGTTATTGTACCAACTACAATTCTCAGTGAGCAACATTTCAACAATTTTAGCGCAAGGCTCAAAAATTATGGTATCGAAGTGCGTTGCTTAAATAGATTTAGGTCAACAAAAGAGCAAAAACAAATTATAGAAGATGTGGCAAACGGTAAGGTAAATATTTTGATTGGCACACACCGCGCTCTTAGTAAAGATGTAAAATTTGACAATTTAGGTATGCTTGTTTTAGATGAAGAACAGCGTTTTGGGGTGGGGGATAAGGAAAAACTAAAAAACCTAAAAAAGAACATCCATGTGCTTACTTTGTCCGCAACTCCTATTCCGCGTACTTTGCATATTTCGCTAGTGGGTATTCGCGATATTACGACTATCGAAACTCCTCCGCTAGACCGCTTGCCCGTGCAAACTATCGTTTCTCAATTTAGTTATAACCTTATCGGTACTGCACTGAGGAGAGAAAAAGCAAGAAATGGACAAAGTCTTGTTGTGTATCCGCGTGTAGAAAATATTGAGGCTTTTGCGCAGAGTTTACGCGCAGAATTGGGTGAAAACTATGTCGTTGCAGTAGTGCACGGACAAATGGAAAAAGACAAAATTGAAGAAGTTATGCTAGAAGTGTACAAAGGTAATGTCGATGTTTTGGTGGCAACAACATTGATTGAAAACGGTATTGATGTGCCAAATGCAAATACATTATTTGTAGTATCTGCTGAAAAATTAGGCTTATCACAGTTGTATCAGTTGCGTGGGCGCGTTGGCAGAAGCGATAGGCTTGCGTGGGCTTATTTTACCTATATGGACGAGGGGAAACTTACGGGGCAAGCGTACGAAAGGTTGTCTGTGCTTATGCAATATACAGCATTAGGTAGTGGGTTTAAAATCGCTATGCGCGACCTGGAAATTCGAGGCGCTGGAAACATTTTGGGTCCAGAACAACACGGACAAATGGAAAAAGTTGGTTATGATATGTATTGTAAATTACTTGATAGCAGTATCGCAAGCCTAAAAGGTGAGGAAGTGCGCGAGGTTAGCCCTGTCAAGATTGAGGTAGATATTGATGCCTACATTCCACAAGACTTTATTACTGATAAAGTACAACGAATGGAAGTTTACAGCGCAATCGCAAATATTGGTGGGCAAGAAGATTATGAGCGCGTGCAAAACAATATTTTAGACAAATGGGGCGATATGCCATCTGCTGTCGAAGGCTTATGTCAAGTGGCTTTGTTAAAAGCGAAGTGTCAAGATTTGGGAGCAGTGCGAGCAAGTGTTACGCGTGCGCATAGCAATATCTATTTTGCGCAAGATAGTGAATTTATCAAAAATTTGTCAAATTTCAATTTGGGTAAATTTACTGTATATAAAAAGGATAGTTTGACAATACTTAAAACCGATAATACTGGATTAAGTATAGATAAAATTTGGCAAAAAGTGTTTCAATTTCTTGATAATTTGATTTCAAAATATTGTGCTAAATAATTGCCAAAAGTGCGGTTTTGTGGTACAATCTAACTACAACTAAATTTATATGGAGAGAAAAGTGGCTAAAAATAAGTTATTTAAGATGAGTGTTTTAATGCTTTGCGTGTTGCTAGTGCCTGCTTTTGCTGGATGTACGCTTGTGACTACAAATGTTGATAAGCAATTAAACGAAGTCGTTGCAAATTACGACAATAGTAGAGTGACTGTTACGCGTGAGCAGTTAATTATGACATATAATAGTATTGGTAACAGCCGATACGACAATTCTTCTACTGTGACTGAGGAAGGCGTAGAAAAGACTCTTGACCTTGCACTTGACCGTTCGATTTTGGTAGATTTCTTGACTGCTGATGACAAGCAAGCAGAGCGCGAGGCTTTGGGTATTGATAAAATTGTGTTGACTACTTACGAGGCAAACGAGGTATGGCGCAATGTTTATTCATACATTAATAGTTCTGTTAAATCATATGAAACTGAATTGCGTGAGGCTGACAATGCTGTAATTTCTAGCGATGAAGAAGAAAGTAGTGATTCTACTGCATATACTGCTTATGAAAAGAAATACACATACTATCAAGATGATGATGGCAAATATGTGCTAGAGTATGTAAAGGCTGATGAAACTGTTGAAAACAAGTCAATTGCGATTTACGACATCAATTCTGACAAAACTTTTGCCGAGAAAGCAAAAGACGCTTATGACAATTTTAGGGCAACCTACTGGGAATATACAGACAGTAAGGCAATGGACCCAACTTTTGAAACAAAGACAAGTTATAGCGACAAGGCGTGGAACAAATATATCAACGCACTTATTCGTGCAGAGGCTGACAGGAATTTGAGCAAAGAGCCTGCTGAGGTATTTTTGCGTAAAGTGCAAGAAATATATCAAGTTTACTATCAAAACCAAGTTTTGACAAGATTGCAAAATGACTTTAACGACCGAAACTTAGTGACTATCAATATGGTTGCTACCAAGTTTAAAGAATTGTACAGCGCTCAAAAAGAACAATTTGATGCATACCCAAGCGCTTTTGATAGTTTAGTACCTACAAGTGCTGAAAAAATCTACTATATGTACGACACAACTGGCTATTTCAAAGTTAACCACATTTTGGTAAAATTCAGTGATGACCAAACAAAGCGCATTGAGGCTGAAAAAACAAAACTTAGCAATTTGCAAATTACAAAATCACAGTACGAAGCAAATGTGCAAGCGATAAAGTCTGAAACAAAGGCGTACAACCGCGATACAAATGAATACGAAAGCCTAGACACATTTATGGCAAAATTGAATAACGCCCTAAATGCTGTAAGTGGTGAAGATGCAAGAATGGCTGTTTTCCGCGAGTTTATGCATCGTTACAGTCAAGATGACAACACGCTAAACGCTGAGTCTTGCTACTACATTCCAACAGATAGTTCAAAAGACACAATGCAAGAAGATTTTGCAAATGTTAGTCGTGAATTGTATAATGACGGTAAAGGTCAAGTTGGTGCTATCAAAGGTTTTGCTGAAACAAGTTATGGTTACCATGTGATTATGTACACTGGTGAGGCTGAAAGAGTAAGTGATGCTGGCAGTAACGAAACTATTTTGAGTAATCTTGATGCATATAGATTGAACCCACTTTACAACAAGACTATGCTTGACAAGGTTATCGAAAGTGTAACACTTACTAGTTACTCTCAATATGAATCAAATATTTTAAATCAAGTAAAAGCAGGCAAGACTATCACGAAAAAGCCTTCTGCCTACAAAGATTTGTATAGCAAATAAAAGATTAAGCGGGCGACAAAGCCCGTTTTTCTTTACAAAAATAAATGAATGTGTTAAAATGAATTAGAGGTGAAATGATATGAAATATAGTGGAATGTTGATTACTTTTGAAGGTGGCGATGGTGCGGGCAAATCTACACAAGCGGAGTTGCTAAAAAATTATCTTGCAATAAAAGGCGTGTCGGTCTTTTCTACTCGCGAGCCAGGCGGAACTGACTTTTCAGAGGCTGTGAGGGCATTGACAAAAGATGTCCGTTTCCAAGACAAAAGTCCTATTAGTGAATTGTTGCTTTTTGAATCTGCACGCGCCGACATAGTAGAGAAAAGGATTATTCCAGCCCTAAAAGAGGGGAAAGTGGTAATAATGGATAGATTTTACGATTCTACTACCGCTTATCAGAGTTTTGGGCGAGGAATGGATAGGGTAATGGTAGAAAGGCTTAATCTATTCGCTTCGCAAAATTTGGTGCCTGATATTACTTTTTATATGAGTATTGAGCCTAAAATTGCCTTTGAGCGCAAAGGTGGAGCGGAAAAAGGCGATGCTATTGAATCAGCGGGACTTGAATTTCACAAAAAGGTAAAATACGGTTTTGATTGTTTGGCGCGAGAAAATCCAAATCGTTTTGTTGTGTTAGATAGTACGATGCCAGTGAGTCAGGTTTATGAAACCATTATAGAAAAATATGAGGAAAAAGCGCAACAAAAATCAAATAGCCCTCAAAAATAACACAATGGAGAAAAGATGAAATCTAGTTTGCAAAATTTCAAAGAAAGTGCTGTAAATAAAGATATTTGTGACAAAAAATTGAGTCATAGTTTGTTGCTGATTAGCAGAGATAACTACGCTCTTTTAAACTATGCGAAAAATTTGGTTATGTCGCTCATGTGTGAGAATGAAGATAAGCCTTGTTTTGAATGTGCGGAGTGTAAGAAAATTTTACACGATAACAATGTTGATGTATTGTATTATCCTATAAAAAACGAAAAAACGCTCAATTCTGCCGAGATTAGTGACTTAATCGAACAGGCGTTTAGTGCGCCGTATGAGGCTGATAAAAAGATTTTTGTTATTCGCAATGCAAATTCTATTGATGCTAGTATGCAAAATAAATTATTAAAGACTTTGGAGGAGCCACCTCACAATACTTATTTTATTTTGCTTGCAACTATGGACAACAACATCTTGCCAACCATAAAATCGCGTTGTAGGATTGTGCGCGTACCTAGTATTTCAATGGAAGAAATTAAGGAAGAACTAAATAAAAATTCGGTCAGCGATGATACAGCAAATTTAGTGCTTAAATATTGCGATAATAATTGTGATTTGGCATTGAAATATGCGCTAAATCCCAATTTTAAGCAAACCGTAGAAATGGTGGAGGACATTTTCCTCAAATTTCGCAAGTCTTGGCAAATGTTAGATTTTTCATCAAGATTGTACAAATTTAACGATAATTTTGAAGATATAATTGAGATTTTTTTGGCTGTAATTGCCCGCGCTACACTAGTATTAAACGGTAAAAATCTTGATGATGAGTTGGCAAAATTTGTAGTGCAAAATTTTAGTATTGATGCGCTTGTAAATTTAACAAAAGAATGTAACAATATTATAGAAAAAAGGCGTAGAAATTGCAATTTCAATGCGATTGTTGATTACTTTTTGTTTATGATTTTGGAGGTAAGGCACAAATGGCCTATATAGCAAATATTCAATTAAATGATATGCGAGTGTTGCCTTTTACGAGTGAAATTGAATTGGAAAAAGGCGACAAGGTGGTAGTGGAAGTTACAGATTCTGCTTTGGAATTTGGTGTTTTTCATAGTGTAGAAAAAGAGAAACAAGAGCCAATAGGCAAAGTTTTGCGTATCGCTAGTGAAAATGATATTGTAGAAAACAATAGATTATTAAGTTTTCAAAAAGATGACAAGCAAAAAGTTGCAGAAAAAGTTAAAGCACATAATATACAATTAAAATTAGTGGCAGTCTTGCGCTCTTTTGATAGTAAAAAAATTTTAGTAATGTACACAGCGGAGGAGCGTGTAGATTTTCGACAATTGGTGCGTGACCTTGCTGGAATTTTTCATATGCGCGTGGAAATGCGCCAAATTAGTGAGCGTGATGAGGCTAAAATTCGTGGAGGTTGTGGACAATGCGGACAGGTTTTGTGTTGTAGGAGATTCTTAGGTTGTCCTCGACAAACTTCAATCAAAATGGCAAAGGTACAAGGAATTGCTTTGACTCCAAACAAAGTGAATGGCGTTTGTGGAAAATTGATGTGCTGTTTACAGTATGAGTATTCAAATTATCGTGATATTTTAGATAAAATGCCAACTATTGGTAGTATCGTTGAGACTCCAAACGGCAAGGGTGAAATTGTTTATTTAGATTTGCTTAGAGAACTTGTTGCTGTTAAACTTGACAACGAAAGCAAAACGGTAGAAAAATTTAAAAAAGATGACCTAAAAATTTTGACATCTGCAAAGAAAAAGGAAGAAGATGATGACTAATGGAAAGGTTTATTTTGTAGCAACGCCTATCGGCAATTTAGGCGATATAACTGTTCGCGCGCTAGATATTTTGAAAAGTGTAGATAAAATTGCTTGTGAAGATACTAGACATTCTAGTATATTATTAAATCACTATGAAATCAAAAAACCTACATTTTCTTACCACAAATTTAATGAAAATAAAACAAAGAGTCATATTATTGATTTAGTTAGGAATGGGGAAAATATAGCGGTTATTAGCGATGCAGGTATGCCTATTATTTCCGACCCAGGAGCAATTTTGGTAAAAGAATTGATAGAAAATGACATCGAATTTGAGATAATCCCTGGGGCTTGCGCTTGTGTGACTGCTCTTGCAAATTCGGGGCTTGATAGTTACTCTTTTACATACGGAGGCTTTTTACCAGAGAAAAAGCAAGATAGAATAAATTATATCACTAGGCTTGCAACTGCTGAAACAACCTTGATTTTTTACTCAGCGTGTCACGACATAAACAAAGATTTGTGCGACTTGGCAAATGTGTTGGGCAGTAGGAAAGTGGTCGTAAGTAACGATTTAACCAAAAAATTCGAAACGCATTATCGCGGAATTTTGGGTGAGTTGGAATTAGCAGAACCAAAGGGTGAGTTTGTAATTTGTGTAGAAGGGAAGGGGCTTGCTAATGCGTTAAATAATTTGCCACTGGAAGAGCATATTGAGCATTATTTAAATACTGGTGTAAGTAGAATGGAAGCACTGAAACTTGTGGCAAAGGATAGAAATCTCAGCAAGAGTGAAGTATATAATTCTTCCCTAAAAAATAAGTAAATTTTACTATAAAAAACATTGCATAGTACCGCATAGTACATTGCATAGTATTAAAAAATAGCGTATTTTACGCTATTTTTTGTTAAAAATCAATATTTTTGCTAATTTTTCCTTGCGCGACTAGTATGACAAACTAAATAAATAACTTGAAAATCTTTGCTAATTTCTTGCAACATATCTAGCCCTTTTTGAGTTTTTTCATCATCAAGATTGTTGAATGGGTCGTCCATAATAAGTGGTGGGGTTTCGTTTTCAAAAAGAGTTTTGGCAAGTGCCAGTCGCATACACAATTCAATCACATCACGCCCTCCACTGCTGTAATAATCGCTAGATTTCTTTTCACCATTTTGTTCAATCATAACCTTGAGCGAGGTGTCAATACTTACTTTATCAAATTTGCTACCGACTATTCTCTGTGAAAATTCTTTAAACGCATTTGATAGTGGGGTGAGATACTTTGCGGTTAAATTATTTTTTGCTTGCGTCAAAAATTCACGAGTAAGTTTTATTGTATTTAAATCGCGCGAGTATTTTTCAATTTCTTCTTCAAGAAATTGCCTGGTGGCATTAAGACCACTTTCATTTATTGCAATATTACTTAAATTTATTAATCGCGAATTTATTGAGTTATTATTGCGGTTGTAAATCTCTTTTTGTTGCTCTAACATCTTAATTTTTTGTTCAAGTGTCGTAATATCAAGGTTCGCATTGTTAAGTTCTTGCATATTCACTTGATTTGCGCTTGCAAAATCGGTCAAATCTTTATTTTTTTGTTCAAGCGACTGATTGATAAATTTTAGCCTCTCATATAGCGAACGACACTCTTTTAGACAAGAATTAAAGTGTTCGTAATTAGCGAAATACTGGCTGTAATATTCACAAAGTTTTGTCTTAAATTGCTTGATTTTTTGCTCTAATTCTTGTTTTCTTTCGCTTTTGTTTTCAATGTTTGATTGATACTCATTATATTGTCTTAAATTGAAAGAAATATTTTGCAACGCTTGCGCATAATCGCTTGTATCCTCGTTGTATTTTTCTAGGAAAGAGTTTAGTTGTTGAGTGTGGTTTGCGCGTTCATTTTTTAGATTTTCTATATTTAGTTTGTTTGCAGAAATTGTAGGCTTAGTGTCTAAATTTTTAGGATTAATGACAAAAACAAGCGATATAAACGCAAAAATTACACCTATGCCTATAAATGTAAAGAGTAGTGTAAGGTCGCTCAAAAATGCAATCAATCCTACCAAAATAAATAAAATTGCGCCCGCACCAAAACTGATAGTTAGTAGTTTATTTAGAGGGAGAGTTTTGGTAGTTTGTTGAGGTAAAACACTAGTTGAAAACTGAATTTTATTGTCTATATTTTGTATTTTTTCTTGTAAATCTTTTGCGTTTTGCAAGTCTTGCTCAGTGGGGAGTCCTGCGCTAAAATATCCTTTCAATTTTTGAAAATTTATAGACTCTCTATTATCGTTTAGTTCCTCCAAACTGGTGCGCAATTTTTCCAAACGATTTTGATATTCGCTAAGGCTATTTAATGTTTCCTCGGTAGGTGGTTCATTGTGGAAAAAATTTATTACTTGTTGTTGCTCACTTTGTAAGCGCTCTAAATCTTTTTGCATATCCAAGTAACGCTTTTGCACTGCTTGTTGTGTGCGTTCATCATTAACTTGCTGGATTTGTTTGCGCAGTGAGTCGATTTCTGCCTGCAATTTTCCCATCAACTCTACATTTTCTGTAAAATTTGAATAAAGTTTTTCTTCTTCAATTTTAGCAGACTTGCAGGCATCAAGTTTAGTGATAGTTTCTTCTAATTCTGT
Organism: bacterium; assembly: GCA_963595385.1. GTDB lineage: Bacteria > Bacillota > Clostridia > Christensenellales > UBA1242 > UBA7867. Next base: position 2,454 of record CAVBHV010000011.1, on the reverse strand, counting down.
TTGCTTTTGGTAAATTTTTCCGCCTTTTCCGCGAATAAACTCCAAACTTTTTTGATAATCTAGTAGTTTTTCATCAATTTCGGCAACACTATTGAGGTCTTGATTTTCTACCAACTTGCCTAATTTTTCTTTGATACTCTCATCATCGGCGGGGGATATGTAGTTGTGTTGAATGAATGTGCTACGCATAAAAGTATTTGCATTGATACCTAATTTGTTTTGCACAAAATCAGGTCCGTTGATTCGTTGATTTGTGGATAAATCATACATTGCAGATTTGTCGTTTGATGCCTTTGCGCCAAAAAATCGCTCAATTCGGTACGCCTTGTTGTCCAGTTCAAATTCTAGCCAGCCCCCAAATTTACCACCTTGCCAAGGAGTGTGTTTTGCGCGTTCATTTTCATCTAAATTTCTCTTTGTGGTTTGAGGTAGCCCAAAAAGCATAGATTTAATAAAACTAGCAAAAGTTGACTTGCCCCAACCGTTTTCCTGTAAAATGATATTGAGGTTATCGGTAAAATCATAATCAAATTGATGAAGTTTGCCGTAGTTTTCGATATGACAGCGTAATAATTTCATAATTCTACCTCCTCACCATTTAATGCGCGCAACCCTAGCATAATTACGCGCTCTTGTTCTGCAATATCAAGGTCGCTATTTTTTACCAAACGAACAAATTCGCCCGCAATGGAAACATCGTTGATAAAATTTTGCAAATCTAATTTTATGCGAGTTTTGTCCTTAATTTGTACATAAAAAAATCTGTTTTCCAAATTTGCAAGTAGTAGAGAAATGTGCTTTTCAGTTTTTAAGTCGTAAGTACCGGTCAAAACTACACGCACCAAACTTTCGTGAGATATTTTTTGCAATTTTTCTTCAATTTTGCCCAAAATTTCACGCGTAGTGTTTGTATCTGTAATATCTACATTCACCTCATACAATGTTCTACGCGCAAAAGGCACAAAAGTTGTAGTTAAATTTTCGCGGTCGATATCAAGTAATACAAAACCTTTTTCGCCACATTCATCAAATCCACGACCTTCAAGACAACCGCTATAACAATATGTAGCGCGACTATCAAGTTTACCCATTTTGTAAGTGTGCAAATGTCCCAAGGCAAGATAATCTATATTTTTATCCTTTAAAATATCAAGATTTACTGTGTCTGGCGTGTCATATACATACCCACGAACATCACCGCCGTGCAGTACGACTATATTAAACTCGTTTTGTGGTAAAGAGAGAGCGCGGTAAAGATTTTCATTGTTAATCGTGCCTAATGTTGCACCAACGATATTGATATTGTCTAATTTAAAATTTGTCCAGTTGTTGCCAAAGACAAATAAGTTTTTAGGAAATTTATCATCACGGGTGAGTAGGCTATTTTCATCGTGATTTCCGCACAAATAGTAAAATTTGATATTTGGTGCGTTTTCGATAGAGTTTATCAAAAAATTACGCGTCTTTATGTCACATTCATCTGTATCAAGCAAATCGCCAGCGATGATGATGCCTTCTACTTGATTGCTAATCGCATAGTCAATCATACGCGAAAAAGTAGCAAGCAATTCTTCTTGTCGTTTTTTTGCTTGCTCCTGAGATAAATGTGTGCGCATACTTGCGCCTAAATGAATATCACTGCAATGAATTAGTTTCATTTTGCACCCCTTTTTTAATTGCAAAAGTCAGGTAGGCTTTTGTTCATTCCGTTAATCACAATTTCTACTTTTTGCAAAAGTGACTTGCGCGCAGAGTCGAGCGAAGTTTTGCCCAAACTCATTTCTATTATTGAAGTGAGGAGTAGGCTGAACAAAATTTCTCTACGCAAATTTAATTGTTCACGAATTTCAGGTGTAATGTTGATACCTTTTTCGTTGAGATTTTTCTCTAAATGTGAATTTATGGTTTCGCCGAATTTGTCAAAGGCTTCTAAAATTAAATCTTGTACTTCGGTAGAAAGATTGTTACTGATTTTTTCAAACAAGCCGTGTTCAAACGAACTCAAATGTGTAAAATAGTCAAAAACTTGCAACACAACATCATTTATATCAGTTGCTTTTATGTAAATGTTAAGTAAATCTTGTTCGAGCCTATTTTTATAGGCATTGATAACGGTTAAGTAGCAGTCCTCTTTGTCGGTAAAATATAGATAAAAACTACCGCGCGAAATGTCTGCTTGGTCTGCAATATCGCGAACTGATACTTCTGAATATTCCTTAGTCGCAAACTCGCGTGTTCCTGCTTTTATGATAGCGTTTTTTCGGTCAGTTTTTAATTTTTCAAAATGTTGTGTAGGCATACAAAACCTCCTTAAATACCCAAATTTCCTATTCAATAATAATTATATAGAAAAATTGAACACTTGTCTAGCGTTTAAGGAGAGCAAAAGTTGAAAATTTGTAGTTTTTGTTTTATTTAAACTCATTGACAATTAGTGGGTTAGGTGTTATAATT
>CAVBHV010000010.1:0-14858 GCA_963595385.1 bacterium | reverse complement strand
CAATATGAATATGTACTATTATCCTCTTGCGTTATTATAATTAATATTTGGTATGCTTTTTACAACAATACAAACAAAAAAGACTTGAATTTTATTTCAAGTCCTTTTTATTTTTGTAGCCTTTTAGGGGTTTGTTGGTTCTGTTGTGCTAGGAAAAAGTTTTGTTGTTCCATTTAAAGTAATACTACCGTCTGTAACTGTAATATTGTTTTCATCAACTGTTCCATTCGCACACAATGCCCCGACCTCACCCTCACTTGCTATATCAATAACCGCATTTAATTTAATCGAAATTGTTTTATCAGTAGTTTGATTGCTAATAAACAAGCCACCAGCCGTGTTGCTCGCACTTAAATTTACATTTTGTGCTATTGTGACATCTACATTTCCGCTATTTTCGCTAGCAATCGTAGTTGCACTATCACCTACGACACTCAAAGCATTGATAGTTACGCCAGAAATTGAGCCAGTATTTATATTTGCAATTCCGCTCGCTGTTACGCCGTTTACTGTACCAGTTAATGCTATATTTTCGATTGTGCCAGTATTTTCACCAGCAATTCCAGTCGCAATCGCACTAGATTTGACTGTAACATTTACAGCACCATTTGCGCCCGTTCCAGCAATACTACCTGCGTTTGAAATCGAAATTCCGCTTGAGTTACCGTTTGTTGCGGTAGCAGAAATTGTGAAGTTTTGAATTTCAATTTTTCCAGTACTTGCATTTGTGTTTACGATACCAGCGACATCGCTTTCACCCGTTACGGTCAAATTACCAGTGGTTATGGTAATCGTACCACTATTTGTCCCAGCAATTCCTGATACTTTATCTTTACCAGTTATTGTTGTATTGAGTGAATTTAAAACATTGATTGTACCGCTATTGCTTACAAACAAGTTAGCCACACTACCGCCATTTAGAGTGCTATTCAATGTGGTTAAGTTGATAACACCTGTATTGGTCTTTGTAATTCCGCTAACATTATTCATAATTACATTTCTCAAAGTCAAGTTGACCGTTTTTGCGTTTACCGAATTAGCCAAAGTGTAAAATTCTACATTTTCGTTAGCATTTATAGTGACATTTTCCATATTTACATTTAATGTACCTACTCTATCGATTGCCCCCAAAACTAACGCGCTACTAGCGTTTGCACGCGCAATTACATTTTTGATATTAAATGTAGTGTTGTCCGCAAATTTTGCCGAGCCCGCACCAAATACACTCGCGTTGCCATTTATCACAACTCCACAATTACTGATTGAATTAATAGTGTTGTTGCCCGAAGTTGATGTAAAGTCAAGATTAGAGTTGTCACGGTAAATAAGTCCGTCTGTCACTTCTGTACCTATTAGGCTTAGGTTTGCATTTTTGATAGTTTTTAGCATTTTATTGCCTAGTGAGATAGTGCCACCATTAAATTTAATTGCGTTTACATTACCATTAACATTTAGATATGACAAAATTCTATCAAATTGCTCAGCAGTATTAATTAAGTATGCATTCTCCACAAATGTAACCGAAACACCAAATTTTGCATTTTCGCCGATTTCTTCCACAAAGGCTAATAACTCGTAAACTGGAACATTATTTACTTTTCTACCAGTGTAGCCCCAAGTACTGCTATCAAGCCCTGTAAATTCGGTTGGGTAATCGGTAAAGCAATTTGTAGTTGTGCCGTTAAATGTTGCACCAAATGACATACTATTCTCAATTTTACCGCTTGTATTTACCACACCGCTTGTAGCGTTTACCAAAATCTCACTAGCATTACCCGAAATATTATTCGCTAAAATATCACTACTTAATCCCGAAATAGGTGCGAGTTTCACTTTTGACACACTACCCGAAATATTTGTGGCAAGCGTTTTTGAAATATTTTTAATTTCATAACCATTACCATTCAAATTTCCTGCAAATGTAGTCGCTACAAAGTTTCTTGCGATATAGTTAAAGTCAATATCATTGCTCAATATAAAGTATGCTGTCTTTCCGCTAGTCAACGCCCATTGCAACTGCCCCGCAGAATTAATCTTGTATGGATTGTTTACAGTACCATCGCCCGTGTCTTGTGCATCTTGCAAGATATTTGCACTGCTAAGGAGTTTTAAGTATGGCAAACCATAATTTTTGTTTTGTTTAGTTTCAAATGCTGTACCCAAATCAAGTGTTGCTCCTTCACGCAAACTAGGTATCGTAAAGTTTTCCCAGTCTGTTGGGGTAACATTTGTAGCGTTTAAGTCGTAGTAAATACCGCTACTATTTGTTGCGCCACCATTACGAACAGCGACCACTGGATTTATCACCGCATTAGCGTTATCAACAATATTTACAGATACATAGCAATTCTTGTTGTAGAATCCAAGTGAAGCGTTGCTACTGGTAGCCACTTTGCCTACAAGTCCACCTATGCTTGTTGCATTGTTTGTATTATAATTTTTGATAGTACCAACTACATAACTATCCATAAGAGTAAGTCTTGTGTCAACATTTTGCGACCAACCTACCATTCCACCAGCGATAATGCTACCAGCATTGCTAGTTTGATTACCTTGTGAGTCAACTTCGCCGTAAAGGCTAATATTTACATTGCTAGCACAACCAATGATTTGACCTTTGTTGATTGCAACAAGTCCACCGACATTCGCATTTCCGCTTGCGAGGCCGATTTGTGCATTGATAGTTGCATAGCAACCGAACAATTTTGAATTTTCACTCAAAACTGATACGATACCAGCAAAGTTTGAGTTTGGCGCAATTTTGCTTGTAAAGTTCATACGCAATACAACACCAGAAATCACAGAGCCTTTGCCGTTTTGCTCGTTAGTTTCGCCAAAAATACCATAATTTAGAGTTGTTGAAGGTGTAAACTCGCTATAATCAAGCGTATCTACGCTTTGTGCTGAGATAATATTACCCGCACCATTGTACCAACCTAAAATTTGCTTGTTTGCATTTATATCAATTCCACTAATTGAAGCAGAAGTTTGAATATAGTATTTGTAAGCACTTGTATTGATTTTATCTCTAAAATCACTCGCATTTGCGATAATCAAAGGACTAGTCTTGCGGTCGCCCGCAACATTTTCACCTTGATACAAGGCTTTGTACCTTTCGTTTGAAGGATTAAATGTTGCAAAGTCTGTCACATTCAATCTAGCATAATTGTTTGTCGCTGGGCGTGTAAAGTTGCTCGCTGAGAACGAATTTAATATTTCCGTACTCTTTCTGCCTACGCCTAATTTATCTTTTGCTGTAAGTCCTAAGTAAGAGTCGCACCACATGGTTGCACTCGACCTAATATCACCTGAGTAGATAGATAAGTCGATATTTTCAAAACGAGTATTATTCTTTATCGTTGCGATGCTATATCCACTTGCGATACTTTGCCCGCTACCGACACCAACGACACCACCTACTGCGTGAATTTGCTCATTTACGGTTGTATTTTCACTCACACCATAAGTGCCGTTTAATGTAATATCGCCACTAACTATTACGCTTGTGATACTATCAGCATTACTCTTTCCACTAAGTCCACCGACATTAAATACATTTACCGCAGTCAAATTGTTTAAAGCAAGATTTAAGTCACCCGCGCTATCTACTTTGACCGCATCAATTTCTGTGGACATACCAAACATTCCACCAGCGTAAAGCGCAAGGTAAATATTATCAATATCAATATTTACATCACTAATTGCCGTATCAATGTTTGTTTCCGTTGCGCTACCAATTAGTCCACCTATAATATGTGTAACTTTTGAATTTGCGTTACTACTGCAAGCAAGTTTTATGTTACCCTCAGTATAGATATTTTTAAGCACAACATTACCTTGTGTAATACCAGCAAAACCACCTAAGTATGCATTTGTATTTTTAGTACCAAAACGGTTGTCTGTTAAGTTTAGTTTAATTTCTGCATAACAATCGCTGATATTGCTTTCGTTATTTTCTGTTGTATAAATTCTACCAAACATTCCACCAGCAAAGTTTGCATTTGTAGTGATTTCGTGATAGGTGTTTTCACCTGCTTCACTCATAATATTGACTTGCGAAACAGTTGCATTACGAGCGACACCAACAAGTCCACCAACATAAGCATTGATTTCTTCACTTAAATTTGTAGAAATATACAAGTTTACTAAATTAACTTTTGTAATAGTTGCACCATCTGTCGCACCAAACATACCCGCATTTGCAGTACTTGTTTGCACGATAGGCATATTGTAGATTGTATAGCCATTACCATTGAATGTACCTGTAAATGGAGCACTTTCCGAGCCAATAGGCACTGATGCAACATTTGCCCCATTAAAGTCAAGGTCGTTCATAAGTATAAAGGTTTTGTCAGGGTGCCAGTACATTTGCAAGTAATCGGCAATAGTGCGAATTTGCATTACATCTGGTATATCTTTGCGTTCAATTTCAGGCATACCATTACTGTTGTCGATACTGTATGAATCCCAACCACCAAAAATTTCATCTAAATGACTCAACATATAGCCACGAGTTTGCGCAGTCGCTGGTTCGCCACTACCAGTACCAAAACCTCCTACTGCTTTTAAGTCAATGTCCGTTTCACTAGGAGTCAAATCAGCAATCGAAGTTGTGACAGTATTTAGTACTACTTTATTGAAAATCTTACCTACATAATAGTTGATTGAGTTTGTCAAATTACTAAACGGCGTATCTTCACCAGTCGCTACTGTGTGGGTCGTATAAATTTGTCCTGCATCGTGACAATACCCTACCAAACCACCTTGATGTGCATCAATTCGGTTTTTGATATTTAAGTAATAATTGTAATCAGCCACAAGATAGTTATTTAACGCTACACAGTAATCAAGCGTAGTAGTTGCTCTTACTTTTTCGCCAAATGGATTTGTGATACTATTGTTGTTTACCAAAATATCACTCGCATTGTCAAAGTCGCTCACATAGCCTACAATTCCGCCTAAGTTTGCAACTCGCGTACCAAGGACACCACCAGTCGCAAACACAGCACGAATATCTCCGCCGTACGCTACACCAACGATACCACCAACATTTGTGCTATTTGAGTTGCGCACGCGCACTTTACTGCTACCATAGTAGATTGTACCACCTATCCAACCGCTCGAAGTTGAACCAACATTCAGCCCAACCAAACCACCCGTACCGATTGTGTCTGCCCCACTCTCAAACGCGGTAGAATTGATACTAATTTGTTGTCCTGATAGGTCAGTTACTCTATCTTCACCAGTATTTGCAATATCTTCAATACTTTGAATTTCATCTGTGTATTTAACTGAGCCGTAACGAATTACACCGTTGTTTTGTCCGACCAAACCACCAGCAAAAGTGTAGCCCTTGATTGTGGTTTGCGAATCAATAATTTTAGTTGCGTTGTTAAGCACTGTATCAACACCCAGCAATCCCGCAACACCACCTACGATTTTACCTACAATACTTGCTTGCCCTGTTGATTTGATATTGTTTAACATTGCTTCATTTGCGTTAGTTGTTGTCCTTACTGTATCAAATTGAGTTAAGTCAGCGATACCAAATACTCCGCCCGCATAACCTAAAATCGCTGTATCGGTCGCCGTATTTGTACTACCCCTTGTCCTCAACAAGTCATAATTGTAAAGTTTGTTTGTATCGCGTTTGTAGTTTACAGTTACACCAACATTCGCAGAAATTTCACTTGCGCGCGTTGTACCTTTGGCAAGTCCAACCACACCACCAACAGCATTATTACCTATTACACGCGCTTGCGCACCAGACACTACGATATTGTATAAGTTTCCACTATCTACAACACCAGCAACCGCACCTACAAAACTTACTTGCGAGCAAGAAACAGCTGTAACTGCGATATTTAAGTTTTTCACTGTACCTATGTGGTTAATTTGTGTAGTTTCGCTTGCGTTTACACGCGAAATTGTACCAAACAAGCCGTATCTATCTACATTTACCTCATTTATGGCAAGGTTTAAATTACTGAATGTAAATCCGTTACCATCAAATATACCAGCATAGTTTTGTGTAGGGCTGTAAAGTGTCGTATTTATGTCGATTTCGCTTTGGTCAAGGTTTCTAGCCAAACGAATATCATCTATAATTTTTGTTACACTTTGAGTTGTCTTTACCCCGCCTACTAGCACTTCTTCTGTGCCAAATACTGCCGTTACACCATCAAGTGAAGTATTAAACGCATTGTTAAATTGCGTAGCGGTAGTAATTGCGACTGGGTCGTATGAATAGTCTGTACCAAAATCGTTATTTGTTATTTTTTCAAAATATGAGTTAAATTTCTTTCCATAAGAATATTTTACAGCACCCGTATCAGGGTCAACCTCAGGATTATCGAGCATATACATTCTAGGAGTCGCAATCAAGTCAGCGCTCACGAGTTTTGGGCCAAAATTCATTTGAGGCACATTACCAGAGTACCCTTCAAACGAAAGTTTAGTTTCAAACCTTTCAGGAGTGAAGTATAGATTATTTTCATCTACAAATACCCAAATACCTGTAAATTCACCGCCCGCCTCATTTGTACGCGAGAATGTAAAGTTATCAAATGCGCTTGTGCCTTTTGCACCCATAAATTGCTCTAATGAAAGCGCCTTTGCTTCCTCCAACCTAAGCGCGCTAGCACTAAATCCAGTGTCATAGAAATAACAATTTACTATTCCATTTGGATTACGGTTGTTATTTTCGCCAGCGGTGATGCCTTCTACACCTATAAACGGCATACTTACGCTAGTGACACCAGTTTCAGCGTTTGACATCAAACAAACTGAGTAACATCTACTAATCACACCAGCGTTACCATTTGTAAACGCAAAACCACTTGATTCAAGTGCTATAATTTGCATTGCTGAATAACTATCACTAATTTTACCTAAGTTGGAGTACACAAAGCCCGATGCACGCACACCTGATTGAATAATACCATTTCTGCTATTTGCAAGAGAAGTAAGAATAGTATTTTGATTATCTACAATTTCAGTATAAGCACCGCCTGTGTAACTACCATAAATTGTACCGTTATTTGAGTTTTCTACGACCAAGCCAGCAGTCGCCACATTGTCGCCTGTCGTGTTTGCAATGTTCGTAATATTTCCACCAGTGTAGTAACAAGCCGAAATATTACCGCTATTTAATGCAACTAAACCAGCAATTTTACCAAATGCTGTAATATCTAAGTAGTTTACCCTACTATTTGATACTGCACCCGTAGATGTATTTTCACCGATTAAACCCGCAATCGCGAAGTCTGCGGTCGTATCTTGTGGACTAGCCACCGTTACGCCACGAATAAGCGTACTATCTAGCCCTATAACCTCACAGTTGTGTACTGTACCTTCGTTTACACCAGCGATTAACCCAACTCGCAATGTACTCAGTCCGCTAACATTTGTTGCAATCGTGATATTTTTGTTTACTAATTGCAATTTGATGTTTTTTACCACCATATTTGCAGTAATTGTGTCAAATAGACCAAAGTTTCCAGTAGTTGAAGTAATATCAGCAGGAATAAATCTAATCGTGTAGCCATTACCGTTTAAACTGCTAATTTCTGTCGTAATAGGAGTCCAAACCGATGTAATCTCAATGTCGTTCATCAAAATGTAATCAATTCCCGATTCCATAGCAATTAAGTCTTTTTCCGAATAAATCGGTTGTGCGTGTTCTTGCGAAGTTATTTGATAGAAATCAAGTGTAATATCATCAGTATAATAACCTCTGCACGCGTTGGTCAATTCATCAAAAGGAACGAGAGTAAATGAACCATTATTAAAGGTAAATGCAATATCATATTTTATGCGAGAATTGCTTGATACACCATTTGCCTCAATTTGGTAACCAGCGCCAGCATTGTAGTAGCAATAGTTGTCATTTATCCAGTTTTTCTGCTCATCACTGCTACCCAAATCAGTAGTTAGCGTGTTTAGTTGTTTTGCAATTACTGTTCCATTACTTTGAGTCACATACGCACTCCAACCAGAGTAAGCGTCATCTCCAATACCGTTTAGGCTATTGATTACTTGCATAATCTTTGCCTTTACTAAATCATTTGTAGTATCAAAAGTAATTGCTGAGATTGTGCTTAGATTTTCAAGAGTTGCACCCTCAAAAATTCGCAAATCATATTTTTTATCTTTTACATACGCAAAACGGAAGTTTGTGTCAAGGTTACTACCATTTACTAGACCTTGTGAAATGCTATTTATATAGAAATCAACCACTAAAAAGGTCATTTCACGCGAAATTTCATTTACAAGCCCTGATAAATTTTGTTTACCAGTAAGCGTAACTGTAATATACTCTCCTACTTCGGCAGTACCAGTATTTAGGTAATATCTACCATTTTCCTCAACAATGCTTGCCTTTGTACTGCTTGTAGTCACCGTAATATCACTATAAGTTGTGCCAACATTCAAGATTAACTCGTTTTGATTTTGTATAGGCACATTTTTACCTATTGTATAACCAGTTCCCTTTGCCACATACGCATAGCCCAAATTATCGTTGTAATTTGCATAAGAAATGGACAAATTATCAGGCAAATGCACAGTCATACTAAGTTGGTTTGTATAGGTCGTTTCACCTTGACAAATAGTGACATAAGCCGTAAATACAGCGTTTGCAGGTTGCAATTCGGACACAAGTGTACGAATGTAATATGTTCCGTCAAAAGAACCGTCAAGGTTGCTTACACGGTATAACCTAATACCATTTTCGATAATTTCTACACCGCGTTGCCAACTATAATAATTTGCGATACCATTTTCCATTGATAATACTCTTTGGTCAAACATCATAGTTTCGCCGTTTGTTACACCACTAGTAATATCAATGTAATCGTAATATGCGTAATCTGGTGACACATTGATTTTCATCAAGCCAAATTGCCCAGCAATAATTGTATTTGTAGGCAACTCACCCGCTTGTTGTAGTTTTGCACCAGTATTTACCGCATCACTATAATGAGCCATATCAATGTGATTGATTTTTTGTGGAATAAAACTCCAATCAAGGGTAGCAACCATATCGCTAATCATATTACCGTTTAGGTCTAATGCAAAGAATTTAATCGTGTAATCTGTTTTTTCGCTTAAAGTTTTACGATATTGTTCGTTTAGATAAATTGAGAAAGGAATTGCAAGGCTGTCGTATAAATCATTGTATTCCATTTCACCAAATTTTACAGTCATAATATCTGTATTTCTGCCAGTGCTTGTATCTATGATATTTTCACCAGTATTTGTAATAACAGTATAACCGATATGCTTAAACACATCATCGCCTACTGTATAGTTATCCGTAAACAATGTTACCGCAGAAGTAAGCGCATCACCCGCATAAATCGAGGTTTTGTCCGCAATACCCATAGCAATGCTACTAGCGCCCTTGTAAATTGAAGTATTGTAGTTTAATGCCATTTCATTATCTAAAATATCAAATACAAGTTTTTGCGAACCAGTGATTTGTCCATTTTCATTCAAGGTATAGAAAGTTGCCGTAATAAATGGTGTTACTTTTACCGCTAAATCCGTGCCATATTGTAGTGCTTTTAATGTAATCCTATCTTGACCTGACAAATAGTAGTAGTATTCACTTTCACCCGCTTGCCAGCCTTCAACACTCATACTAAATATAGAATCATCGCTCACGCTAAAACGCAAACCACCGTCAACACTTTCTTGCACATTGCCATTGAATACATAATTTACAAACGCTTGATTTGTGCCACCGTTTTTGATTTTTAAATCATATGGAGTTGCACTATTTTTAATTAATGTACCAGTAGCATCTGCACCCTCGTAAAGGTTGAAATTGTTAAATCCATTGATAACCGCAATTTGAATTGTATCGTTTGCGCTTGTATTTTGTACACTCACAAATTTAATTACAACCGTACCAGTGCCAACAACTTTGAGGTAATAATCGTTAAAATTTACACCAGAAATGAGTTGAATAACATTATTTGATGAGCAAGTCACATTCATTCGCACATTTTCGACATCAATAGTAGGCTCACTCGCAAAGTTAAATAAATTTGACAATTTGATTGCTTCCATATTTTCTTGATACATAATTATCAATTTTTTACTATCAATCGTATTGTCGCTATTTGTAACATTTAGCGTGTTGTTGATTGAGCCATCGGTAAAGGTTTCAAAAGTTTTTGCTGTAATTGAGATTGCATTTGGAATTATGCGGATAAATCCAGTGCCGTCCTCTTTTTGCAAGTAAATATAGTCATCGTTTGTGCCTACTTTACTAGTCCAACCAGCCACTCCCGTGCTTGCCACAGCAAATCCGTTTGACCTAAAATAGTTTAGACTGCTAGCATCAGCACTTGTCTTGTCTAAGTAAATTAAGTTTGTTTCAGTAGTGAAGTTTGCAGGGTTTTGCACCAAAATAATAGTTTTGTACGCAGATGTTGCCACAGTACCGCTACCGCTTACAGCAAAATCTTCGCTAAATTCTGCATAAACCGCATTTACATTTACTGTACCGCTATCTACATTACCTATGATAGCACCAGTCGTATCGTCATTTTGCAAAATCCCACGCGCGTATGAGTTTTTGATTACCAAAGTACCAGAGTTTTGTCCAACCAAGCCACCCAAGACTCCGCTTGCCTTTAAACTTGCATTTGCAAAACTAAATTCGATTTGCGCAGTCCCTCTGTTTAAACCTATCAAGCCACCCAATCTTGATTGACTGCCTGCAATAACATTTGGCTTTTCATCATTTATATCATAGCCCAACACCATTGCCCACTCGATATTACCACCGTTGTTAAGTCCAACGATACCGCCAACATTTCCAGTTGAATTGATACCACAATTTGAGTTTGCAGTGCTGTAAATCTCGTAAGCAGTGTCCTCAATTTTATTTGCGTTGTAACCAGCGATACCACCTACATTACCATTTGCGTTCAATCTAGCCGAACTCATACAGTTGCCGATTATACCTAGATTGTATGCAACTACACCACCTACATTTACGCTTTCAGCCCCCAACACTATTGAGCCGTCACACGCAACGCCGTAAACCTGTCCGTAAAGGTCAACATTACTTGTACCTAATTTGTAAGCATAGTTTTTACCTACCGCGATACCGATATTGCTTTCAGTAGATAGGCTATCAAGTTTACCAGCAACCGCATTTTTGATAGTCACATTGCTAGTCGCAAAGTTTGTGTAAGTTGTGTCGTGAGAAGTGCCTATTACGCCCTTGTTTCTACCAGCAATCGCACCAAAATTAATTTTTAAGTCATCACTAGAAATTTGAGCATTTATCTTTACACTTAAATTTGTCACAACGCTATTTGCATCAATTAGACCAATAGCACCTAAGTTTACACTAATATCAAATGTATCACTATATGCCTTGTTTAGACTATATACAAAATTTGATACCGTTACATTAACATTTGAAATTTCAGCAGTATTACCCTCAGTAGTTATCAATCTACCGACCAGCGCACCAAAATCATATTCATCGCCACTAACAATATTTGTCCTACGCGTTGTCTGTGTAATTTGATAATTATTGATTGAGAAATTGATATATTTAATCTCACCAGTCACCACACCAAAAATACCGTAGTAAAGCGTGTAATTTGAGTCCCTATTTGGGTCACGCTCGTTGTAAGTCTTTGATAATGACCAACCAACTATACTTTGAGCCACACCAGTACCCGTATCACAACCAGCAGAAATAATCGAACCACTAAATGGTTTTGCTAGCGTGCCGATTGCAGTCCAGTTTGGATTTTTAGCCAAGTAGTTACTCATATCAATAGTATTCATCAAATAATAATTACTACTTAGACCGTAGTCCGTTTTGCTAATACTTGCCACATCTTCTGCCGTGCGCAAACGGTACCTTACATCTTTACCATCAGCAATCGTGATAGGAATACGGCGAATTGAAGAAGTATCAGATACATTTTGCAACTGAGTAGTAAGACCAGTAATTGTTTCTACATCAGTATCCAAAATATCTTGTGGAATTATATATAAAAATGCATAACCCGCAGAAATTTGCTTGATAGAATAAACACCTGTTTCGCTATCAATATCTACCATAGCGGTCTTACAAACTCGACTCGAAGGGTTGTCCGTTTCGTTTCGTGTCTTTACTTCGTAATAATCATAAATAACTCTATTTTTATCATCACGCCTACCAGAGTCCAAACGAATTACATTATTTCTAACGCTCGCATCGTTGAGGCTTGCAAGTTTTACAGCATCAAAAATAAGGTATTCTACATTTTTGTTAGTCGCGTTTGAAGGAAGTATTGTGAGATTTAAGTCAAATTTTTCATCTTGTTTGTAATAATCAAAATACAATCCGCTTGCATTTTGGTCACCGTATTCATCAATATAAATATTTGAGATACGCTTAATCTTAGTGATTGAAACAGCGATTTGCTTTGTATATACCAAATTGTTTATATCTTTAATAGTTACTACGACCGTTACATTAATTCTATCTTCTAGACTAGTAAGCATTTGCGCATTGATAGTAATTGCACTACCAGTTGTATTTGATAGAGTCAATTTTGTAGTAGATGCAGGCGATTTTGCCCAAACGGCGGAACTTGCTTGAACTTCGGAATTTGATGGGTAAATTGAAACCGTTAAATCAGCAGAATTATTTTTAATATCATAAAAACTTGTGCTTACGCTAGAAGTTGGTGCAAGTAATTCCACATTCGTCTTGTTTACTTCAATTCTTTCAATAGGCACAAAAACCTTTATTGAGAATTGCAGTTTTTTAGACACCGTAACAATATTTACGCCCCTACTCTCTCCGCCATCACGCAATGCGTAATAGTTTATATTCATAGTGAATGTAACTTCACCGCGTGTAAAGGTGGTAAGTAAAATATTTGTCTTATCTTTTGGATATGCATTTGCAATATTTTCTACATCAGGAGTAATCGTAATATCACTGATTACACTTTCCGCGCTAGCAGGATAAATATTATGATTTAAATTTATCAAAGAATTATTTGCAACAAACGCATAATTTAGCGTTTGCACATTGTTTGAGCCAACAGTGACATTTTTGGTACTAATCTCACCTAATTTTACCGAGTCAGTTTTACTATCAATATTGATTGTTGCTTCATTCAATACGGTCAGCACGCGCACATCTAATTCGCGTGTAACACCGCTCTCCGCCTCAAAAATTATCTTTGTGTTCCCAGCGGAAACAGCATTTATGTAAATAATATCTTTATTTGCAGTATCTTGTTGAACGGTAGCGATACTAGGGTCAAGCGACCTAACCGTTACCGTATCAGCGCTCGCATCTTCTGGCAAAACGCTAAATCTCAATCGTTTGGTTTGGTAAGAATTTTGATAACCTATCATATCGCGTTGTAATACTAATGCTTGCGATACGCTATCTAAATACTCACTCCCTACCAGTATGCCAGTAACGCCTTGCTCCATATGTAATACAAGTTTTCTTGATACCACATCTTGATTTTCCATAGTTTCGGTATCGCTTGCAATTACATTAAGTATCAAAGTACCATAGCCACCGCCATTTTTGAGGTAAATAGTGCTACCAGCCACAGTTTCATACTCGCCCGCAAACGGCACGCCGTTTATTAGCAATGAATTTGCAAGGGCCTGATTTGAGCCAGCAGAGGTGTCAACCGTTAACTTAATTTTGTTGTAAATTTCGCTGTAAGGTGATAAATTTAGAGTTAATTTTGTGCCTTGCAAACTCTCAGCATCAGTTGCCTTGTACTTATCAAAAACGCGCAATTCGTAGTTATCATTTGAGTTATCACCATTTAATACGACTTTATCAGGTACATCAACTACACGCACTTTTATAGTTTTTTGCACTTCAACCGCATCACTCACGCCCGCGACTTTAATTTTAAATGAAATTTCAGTCCACTGGTTTAATTCACGCAAACCAGTAAACATAATCGTTTTTGCCTCGTTGTTAGTTCGCACCCAAACATAGTTGTCCACTATATTGTTTGTATCTACAACAGAAATTTCAATATTTTCATTATTTGGCGCGTTTACATTTAGAGTGATATTGTTGTTAATTGTATTTTTCCCAAGTTCCAAATTTTCGAGTTCGCTCATTGAGCCATATAGACTAATTGTCGTATTTTCGTTGTTTAAAGCATAGTAAGCGCGCACATTGTCAAGAGTAACGGTCAACGCCTCAAACACTTCTTCACTATAATCAGCCTTGTTGGTTGGATATGCTTTGATATTTATTGTGCCGTTTGCTGGTTTAGTTGCCAACTTAAACACTTCATCAGTCGCAAATTTTCTACCATTCAATTCAAAAGTGTATTCTGGTACAGTCGAATTTATAGGTTCAAATTGAAAAAGGTCGGCGGGGTTAAGTTTGTAGTCTTGACCGATAGGAATACCGAATTGACTTAAATCAGCCTTTGCACTCGCACTTACTGGCTTAACCACAATATCTACCACAATTTGGCAAGATGCCTTTTTAGTTTCCACACTATACACAGTCACTACTGTACCCACTTTGGTAGGGTTGATTGCAGTAATAGTTACTTCGGTCTTGTCGGAGTTTTCATATTCAATAGACAAAAAGTTCTTGTCATAACTCCACTCGACAGCAGACAACAAGTCACCCTGTACTCCCTCTACCTCAGCCGTAATATACGCAGAACTTAGGTCAAGATTATCCGCATCTTTTATCAAAGTCAAATGATACACATCATCTTGCAAAACAAGCGAGTCACCATTTAGACTAATCTTTAAATTTGCTAGTGGGTCACCGCAACCAGTAAAAAGCCCCAAAGTTGCACAAAACACAAATAGCAAACTAAACATTACCT
>CAVBHV010000009.1:0-15038 GCA_963595385.1 bacterium | reverse complement strand
GCGCGGGTTATTTAAGAGTTTGAAAGAATTGTACAAATCGCTACGGAAATTTGAGTGCATTTTGACTGCTTTTTCAATAGGAGTCGCTACAATTTTATCATTATTTACGCCGATTGCTACATTGAAAATATTTTCATCAATCAACTGTATTGCGCTGACCCCATAGCGAATTGCTAACATTCTATCTTTTACAGTTGGGCTTCCACCTCGTTGCATATAACCCAAAATCACCGCTCTACACTCGTGATTGAAGTCGCGCTCAATGTCTTTTGCAAGGGCGAATACATCATACTGCTTTTCAGCGACCACAAGCGTTGGACTTTGCACGCCTATATTTAGTTGGTCTTGAATAAATCGATAAATATGCTCGCGGTCTAGTGAGTCCTCAGGTACTGCTACAATTTCCGCTTGACTTGCCATCGCACTATAAAGAGCAATATTGCCGCCGTATCTTCCCATACATTCAACAATATTTATGCGTTCGTTTGCTTGCATCGTTTGGCGAATATTATCAATCATAGCCGTTGCATTGTTTACCGCGCTATCAAAGCCGATTGACTCTTGCGTAGAATGAACATCGTTGTCGATTGTTGCTGGAATTGCAATAATATTTACCCCTAAATCGCTCAACGCTTTTGCGCCATTGAAACTACCATTGCCCCCTATCACAATTAATGCCTTTATCTTTAATTTTTTGAGATTTTGCACTGCTTGTTTTTGGTATTCCAACTCCAAAAATTCTTTACATCTTGCAGAATAAATAATACTACCGCCAAGATTGAAGATTTGTTTTACATCTTCTTTTGTAATTGTAAAATAATCATTGTCCAAAATTCCACGATAAGCACGCCTAAATGCAATACATTCGTAACCGTAATTTTGTGACATTTCTACCACGCTTTTTAGACACGCGTTCATACCTGGTGCATCTCCACCACTCGTAATTACTCCTATTCTTTCCATTTCACTTTCCTTTTACATCAAAACTATATTTTCAGGTTCCAAATACCCGCATAATTCATTTTGTAGTGCGACACTACCATCAACTTTAAACGGCAAACTAAATGCTTTATTTTGCACGCTACACTTTGCCACAACTGGATGTTCCCCCGCGTAATTTGACAAAATTTCAAATATTGTTTGCTTCAAAACTTCATCGGTCAAATCAAATTTTAGATACAGTTTTTCCACTCTTTTAGGTTCCGCTTCGGCTGGCTTTTCCTCTACCTTTTTATCGTCTTTGTTTTGCCACATTTGTATATCTTCTGGCAAAACGATAGGTCTATCACCTTCACGAATACTTATTTTACCTATAAAAGTCATCATACTATCGACAATCAAATAAGGCTTAAATTTTTCATAAATTTTCGGGAAAACTAATACCTCAAAAGTGCCGTACAAGTCCTCGACCGTGACAACCGCCATTTCCTTGTTGCCCGCTTTTGTATTCATACGCTTTACATTTGTTAAAATACCACCGCATTTCACCGCCTGTCCATCTTCAATTCCTTCGTAAACAGTGGTTTGCTCCTCACCATCTTCACTCTCGATAGTCATAGGAATTAGCATATTGCTGTTTAGGTTAAATTCCTTGTATTTATCTCTATACTGGTCCAAAATATGTCCACTAACATACACGCCTAATACATCTTTTTCAAAACGCAAGCGTTGCTGGTCAGTGTATTCTGGAATGTTTGGATATTGCACAACATTAAGCGTTTTGTCCTCTTTTAGGAGGTTATCAAACAAAGTAAGTTGCCCTTGTGTCTGCGATTTTCTATCACTCGATACACGCTCTACGATTGTGTCATAAATCGCTATCATTTGGCTTCTTGACACACCAAAACAATCAAAAGCGCCAGAATAAATCATAGACTCCAAAAATCTCTTGTTGTGTGCTTGTCCGCCCATACGCGAAATAAAGTCTTGTAAACTCTTAAATTCACCATTTGCCTCGCGCTCGCGTACTAGGTCCTCGACAAGTGCTACACCTACATTTTTGATACCACCCAAGCCGTAACGAATATCTTTGTCGCTTTCGATACTAAAATATGCCAAACTCTTGTTTACATTTGGAGGTAAAATATTTATGTTGTGCTGTCTAGCCAACTCCATATAATGTGTCAATTCATCACTTTTGGTGATACGGTTGTTCATAATCGCCGTGTAAAATTCGATTTTGTGATATAACTTCATCCACGCGGTTTGATATGTAATAAATGCATATGCCGCTGCGTGCGCTTTGTTAAATGCATAACTACCGAATTTTTCCATTTGACTCCACAATTTTTCGGCATCTTCGAGTTTCATTCCGCGTTTTAGTACGCCCTCGATACTCTTTTTGCCCTCTGGGTCCTCCCAGCCATAAATAAAGCGTTGTTTCTCAATAGGCAATTTGTCCGCAAGTTTTTTACCCATAATTTTACGCACGCCGTCCGCCTGACCCATTGTGTAGCCCGCTAACACCTGACAGAGTTTCATAACTTGCTCTTGATATACCATAACCCCGTAAGTAACACCTAGCACATCTTTCATTTTAGGGTCTGGGTAGATTATGCTTTCTGGGTTTTTACGGTTTTTTATGTATGTAGGGATTTCATCCATAGGTCCTGGGCGATACATCGCAAGGATAACGATAATCTCCTCAATATTGACAGGCTTCATTTCCTTTGCAAAACCCGAAATACCGCCACTTTCAAGTTGGAACACACCATCGTTGTCGCCCGAACCAATAAGTTTGTACACCTCGGGGTCATCATAGCGGAATTTACCATTGTAAAAATCTACCGTTTCGCCAGTGCGTTGCTTGATAAGTTTAATCATCAAATCCAAATCGGTAAGAGTAATTAGACCCAAAAAGTCCATTTTTAACAGCCCCAAATGCTCGGTTTCGTTTTTATCAAACTGAGTTGTTACCATTTCACCATTTTTAGCCATTGGCACATGGTCGGAAATATCATCACAACAAATTACGACACCTGCTGCGTGAATACTAGTATTTCTAGGCATATTTTCCAGTTTTACCGCTGTGTCAACAATCTTTTGAATTAGCGGGTCACTTTCGTACATTGTGTGCAGTTCGGTAACAGCATATTCCGCATCTTCTGGCTTTTTACTGATACCAAATACCTTTTCAATCGCTGGCGCTTTTGGCATTTTGCTAGGGAAAAGTTTTGTCATTTTATCTACTTCGGAATAAGGCATTTTCAGTACGCGCGCTACATCTTTTATCGCTGCTTTTGCTGCCATTGTACCAAAAGTAATGATTTGGCTCACATTCGGCTCGCCATATTTTTCGATAACATATTCAATCGTTTTTTCACGCCTTACAGGGCAAAAATCTATATCAAAGTCAGGTGGACTTACACGCTCAGGGTTTAAGAAACGCTCAAACCACAAGTCGTATTTTAGCGGGTCAATCAAGGTAATACCTATTGCGTATGCCAAAATACTAGCAGCACCACTACCACGCCCTGGACCTACTGGCACATCGTGTTCGTGCGACCAGTTAATAAAGTCCCACACAACCAAATAGTAATCGACATACCCACTTTTTATCAATGTATTCATTTCATATTCGGCACGCTCGCGTATGCGCGGAGTAATTTCTCCATATTTTTTCAGCAAGCCCTCGTTTACAATTTTCCAAAGATAGTCAACATTACTCATACCATCAGGTGCGGTAAATTTAGGGTAAAACTGACTCTTAAAGTCAAGTTCGACATTGCACTTTTCGGCAATTTCAAGCGTATTTTCTATACTTTCAGGGTGAGCAGGAAAAACTTGTCGCATTTCCTCCTCAGTCTTTAAATAAAACTGGTTTCCGTCCATTCTCATTCGGTCTGGGTCATCAATAGTCTTTCCCGTTTGAATACAAAGCATAATATCTTGCATTTCGCTATCTTCGGGGTACAAATAGTGTACATCATTGGTAGCAATAGTCTTTACTCCCAAAACTTCAGCCAAACGGAACAAATCAGGTAAAATTTGTCGTTGCAACGCGATACCGTGGTCTTGAACCTCTATATAAAAATCACCTTCGGCAAACATATCGCGCAAACGAGTACCAAACTTGACCGCATCATCAAATCTTCCTTGCGCAAGTAATCTAGGAATATCACCTGCAAGGCACGCCGAACTACAAATCAAGCCCTCACTGTATTGCGCCAAAGTATTGTAGTCAATTCGTGGCTTATAGTAAAAACCCTTTACCCAAGCAATACTATTGAGTTTTATCAAGTTGTGATAACCTTTTTCATTTTTTGCCAAAATAATTAGGTGCGCTGGATTTGGCTTGCCTTGCTTGTAATTTAGGTCATCGACTACATAAAATTCTGTGCCAATGATAGGTTTGATGCCATTTTCTTTGCAAGCCTCATAAAATTTCACCGCGCCGTACATATTGCCGTGGTCGGTTATTGCACAAGCAGGTGCGCCACGCTCTTTTAAAATCTTTACCAATTTTTTGATACGAGCAGCACCATCTAGCAAACTATATTCAGTATGCAAGTGCAAATGCACAAATTTTTCCATTATGTTCTCCTAATCGTTTTGTTTTTTCAAATCTTCCGCATATTTCACAATTTTGCGTAACCTGTGATTAATTCCGCTTTTCGTTAGAGGCGGATTCATCAATTTTGCCAAATTTTCTAGCGTTTCATCTGGGTTTGCCAAACGCAACATACATAACTCATACAAATTTTCAGACAAACTCTCTAGCCCCACCGTTTGCGCTATATATTCAATCGCAGAAATTTGCTTTAAACTAGCCTCTACCATTTTTTCCATATTGCTATTCATACAATTTAATTGCCTATTGAGTTGATTGCGCACTTCACGCACAGCAAATTCATTTTGCAATACAAGTACTGCGTGATTTGCCCCAACTAATGCCAATACATCGCTCACAATTTCGGCTTCTTTTATGTACACAACTGTTAATTTTTTGCGTTGCATTATCTTTGAATAGATGTCATATTGCGACAAGACATGGGTAAAATCGCCCGCTAGCGTGTGGCTGGTAAACACAAATTCAAGATGATACCCGCCCGTATGTTTTTTGAGGTCGTTGATGTCTTTTATCACGATATTTGCGCTTGCGCACCCCATAAATACACCCTTTACAAAAGAGCGTTGGCAACAATCTTTTTCAATCAAAAAACGCGATATATTCTCGTGAATTTCCCATTCGCCATTGTAATTTTGCCTCAACACAAATATATCTTTTAATATTTGCTCACTCAAAATTTGCGGTATCGCGATTTGAAAGCGTATTGCGTGGTTTGGGCGTTCGTTTTGTGTAAGTGACAGTACATTTTCTTGCTTGTATAACAACTTTATCAAACCACAAACACGCTTATAAAGATTTTCAATTTCAGTTACAAGATTGATTGAATAATCATCTTCAATTCTACCACAGGTGCGCACAATACCCGCGAGTTCCGCACGCGCACAACATTCTTCACTTGGCAAATCGCTTTCTGCTACTTCAAATTTTGCATCATATGAAAAAGACATACTAAACTCCTTTTAACCATTATATACCAACTTTGAGATTTTGAAAAGACTTTTTACTCACTAATTTTTATATTTACGATTTTTTCTAGTGGAAAATCATATTTTTTCAAAAATTCCTTTTGCAACTCACAAGTCCCTACTCTTTCCTTTTTGTGAGCATCACTACTAAGCACAAACTTTGCATCACTTTGTTTTAGTGCTTCCACTTCTCCTGCTGGAATGTCTATGCGTTTGCCGTTAAATTCAAACAAAACCCCAAATTCTACGCAAGCTTTTGCTAACCTCACCGTATCGCATTTAGTAGCATAATTTGGGTGAACAACTATTTTTACTGGGTATTTTTTCATTGCTAAAATATAACTATCGGTTACTTTTTGCTTATATTTTTTGGTACTAGGGAAAAGATTGCGAAAATTAAACCATAGACTTCCCCTTACACGCTTTCCAAATGTGGCTTTATGTATGCCAAAAATCACATAATCTAGTGCTTTTATATCATCTTCATTCAAATCAAGTTCACCACGCAAATTAAGCAAATTTGCCTCAATGCCTAAATATATCTTAATTTGCGGGTATAGTTTTTTAAGCCTTTCAACCTCCGCGCGCATTTCGCGAATTTGCTCCCTTTTGATACCACCACTTCGATGATTAAAGCCGTGGTCGGTTATACCGATTTCACCAAGCCCTCGCTCTACCGCCTGTTTTACATTTTCCTCCATCGTACTATGCCCGTCACTATAAATAGTGTGAGTGTGATAGTCGGCAATCATTACAAAATCTTTCATTTATTCCCCTTTTAGCAGTATCAATTCCAACTGCAAATCTTCTCTATATTTATCTTTTACAGCAATTTTAATTTTATCTATCAACGCAAGCACTTGCTTGCAACTAGCCTTGCCTACATTCACGATATAGCCAGAATGAACACTCGATACCATTGCATCACCTACTCGCATACCCTTAAACCCGCATTTTTCTATCATAAACGCAGGGGCTAGTTCGCCAGTCTTTTTAAACACGCTCCCAGCACTCGCAAAACCAACACTTTGTGCTTTTGCGCGTTTTAGCATAGTTTCGCGAATATTTTTTGTTACTTCTTCTACACTTTTTTGCTCAAATTTAAATAATACTTCTATTATAGCACAAAATTTGCTATTTGTAAAAACACTGTGACGATAATTAAAAAAAAGTTTTGATTTATCTAGCACAACCACTTCATCATCAATCAAAATTTTCACACTTTCCACAATGTCAGCCATTTGCCCACCAAACGCCCCACAATTCATCACAACAGCGCCACCTACGGTCGCAGGAATTGAAATTGCCCATTCAAGCCCCGATAATCCTTGATTTTTGGTAAATTGCACCAAATCTGCCAAAGTTGTACCACTTTTGGCTAAAATTTTGCCATTATCTAGTAATGCAATGCCTTTTAATTTTTTGGTACAAATTATTACGCCCGAATAACCATTATCATCTGCTAAAATATTTGAACCAGCCCCTAGTATAAAGCGTGGCGTTTTAGTTTTTTCGCAAAATTTGACTAAATTGCGCAATTCTTCCTCGCTTTGCGGGTAACACACAAAACGCGCAGTACCACCTATTTTAAAAGTAGTCAAACTGCGTAATGATAAATTGGTTAGCACATTAGGACAAATCGCCTTTAAATCTTCAAGTTCCATATTTGCCTCCTTTATTTTTGCATTTCCGCTATCTGGACACTTGGCGTAAATACATTTAGCACCTGTAATTTCCCGCTCAACGCTTCCTCAAAATCGGCGTACTCATTTTTGTAAATTTTTTGTCCATTGACACTAAACATTCCTATCGAAGTAAGTTTCGCTTGAATAGGATTTGAAGTGATAAATTTGATAAATTTCTCCGCGTGCGGAATTAGATTTTCATCTTTTGTGGTGATAGACATATATTGAATTAAATCAGTATAATTTGTCATAAAACGATATTTTATACCGCTTAAATTGCCTAATTGAACCTTGTTATTTAACCGATAAAAATCGCGCTGTGTGCCTAGCAACACTTGAAATTCATTCCCCCGCAAAAAACTCTCATAAGCCTGATATTGCGTGAATTTTGTATCACAAAGATACCCGCGTTCTGTACTAGTTAGCGAACGCATAGGAATATTGAATGTATAGCCAGTGCCTATCACTTGTTTGTCGCTTTTTTCTTTGGCTTGCGCAAAATTTTCTTCGGTTAAATCACCAAAATCTTCATTTGCACATAAGCAATACCCACCGAAAGCCCACGGAATAGCATATTGCTTACCTTCGTTTATTCCGCCCGCCAAAATATCGCCACGCACTCCAAAATTTGCGTTAGTTTCAGCACTAATAGGCAAAATAAAATCGCCTGCGCCCACACCAAAACTCATAATATCAGGTCTTGCGCCTTGCTCTAGCATCAGTTTTGCTTGACTTATATCAAATGAGCGGACAAGCACATAGGTACTAATCGTTTGCTCTTGATACAAAAAGGCATTTTTCTCTAAAAAACGCGCACGACTGGCGCTACCGCCCTCAAAAGTGTCAATTTGCCACAATTCCAAAAACACAGCATTTGGTGGAGCGGTCTTTATCCAGTCCTCACGCCCCGCATACGCTCGCGGAATAATCACATAGGGTGCTACAAACAAAAAAGCGGTTACAATTAGCGCAAAAACGGCAAAAATTTTCTTTTCTTTGGAACTAACAGGCAAAAAAACACCTCCGCAAAATAACATTAAATTGTATGCGAAGGTGTAACTAAATATTATTCTTCAAAATATTTTTTGATAGCGATTGCATCTTTTTCTGTAATACTAGGTACTGCTTGCAATTCACTAATAGTTGCATTTTTGATATTTTCGATTGATTTAAAATGTTTAAATAAATTTTTACGCTTTGTAGGACCTATTCCCTCAATTTCCTCTAAAATACTAGAAATTTTATTCCTAAGGCTTCGGTGAAAAGTAATCGCAAAACGGTGCGATTCATCACGAATACGCTGTAAAAGTTTTAGGCTATTGTGCGTACGCGGAATACTTATAGGCGTAGAAGAATTTGGCACGAAAACCTCTTCCTCTTGTTTTGCTAGTCCTATCATAGGTATATCGAACCCACATTCGTGCATCGCCTCGACCGCGTTTGAAAGTTGTCCCTTACCACCATCGACCACAATCAAATCAGGCTTGCTCGAAAAACTAGGGTCAGTGTTGTCAGGTTTTTTCAACTCATTTAGCCTACGCGTGATTATTTCTTTCATACTAGCAAAGTCATTTGCGCCTTCGACAGTCTTGATTTTGAATTTGCGGTAGTGACTAGTCCTCGCCTCACCATCAATAAATACTACCATTGAAGCAACACTCAGCACGCCACCGATATTTGAAATATCATAACATTCCATACGATGAATAGGTTTATTCAAGCCCAAAATATCAGCCAAATTTCTACTTGCGCCTATCGTGAAATCGGCAATTCGTTTTTCTTTTTCCACCGCTTTATCAAGGTACATTTCCGCATTATCTTGCGCAATTTGCAATAATTTGCGTTTTTCTCCCCTTTGCGGAAAACTCAAATTTACTGCACTTGCTCTACCAATACTAGCAGATTTTCTTTGTTCGCTTAACCACTCCGCAAGCGATTCGCTAGGCTCAAAAGGAATCAAAATTTGCTCAGGTGGAATTGCTGATACCGAATAGTATTGCGTAATAAATTGCGTGAGACTTTCTTCCAAACTAATTTCAGCATCCACCAAATGAAAGCAATCTACCCCTACACTACGCCCACCGCGTATAATTAGTACGGCGATACTCGCAGTTGAACCATTACTTGCCCACGCAAAAGCATCAATATTGTCTAGATTTGGCATAAATGTAAGCGTTTTTTGCTTAATTCGGTCTAACATTGCTAAATCATCACGAATAGTTAGAGCAAGTTCAAACTGTTCATTATCGGCTAATTTTTGCATTTTTTGTTGCAAAATTTCTTGCACTTCGCCGAATTTGCCGTTTAAAAATTCAATCGCCTTTTTTACATATTCATTGTAGGTCGTGCTATCAATTTTTTTGCAACAAGGCGCAGAACAAAGCCCCAAATCGTAATTTATACAAGGCCTTGTTCTGTGAGGTATTTTTCCTTTACACATACGCAACGGATACGCGTTGTTTATCATTTTTATGAGTTCCGTTGGGCTGACCCCAGCAAAATATGGCCCAAAATATTTTGCGCCATCTCGTTTTAATTTTCGCACGATGTCTAGTCTAGGAAATTCTTGCTTTGTGTCTATGCGAATGTACGGATATGATTTTCCATCTTTTAACAAAATATTGTAATATGGCTGATAACGCTTGATTAAATTGTTTTCAAGTGCTAGTGCTTCCGCCTCATTTGGAGTCACGATATAGTAAAAATCGGCGATATTTTTCACCATACTATTTACTTTTATGGTGTGCGACTTGCTATTTTGAAAGTATTGCGTAACGCGGTTTTTCAAATTTTTAGCCTTGCCAACATAAATGACTTCGCCGTCAATATTTTTCATTATATACACACCGCTATTTTGCGGAAGTTCTCTTACTTTTGTCTTTAAATCCATATCTAAATTATATACCAAACTGCAAAATTTTTCAACAACTTTTGTAAATTAACATTTTTTTAATCAATCGCATATCTATTTTTGAAAAATTTAAGGAGAAAATCTATGACTGTTTCTCAGGCTCTTGTGATTGTGCTACTAATCTCTGTATGGGCGGGCGCAACAGGTGCTGACCTTGCAACAAACTCAAATATTCTCATCATTCTCTTGATTGCTCTTATTGCGCTAGCGGGAGTCACTACCCTTTCAAACGATAGCACTTCATCAAGATGTGCAAACCGTGTACTATCAAGCGGTAACGGCACAATTTTGCAAACTTTATTTTAAACTCTAAAATACATATTTAAAAATGGATTTATGAACCGATTTTGTAGTTTTTAGTTTTTAAGTTTTTCCATACAAAAAAGGGCTTATTTGCCCTTTTTTACAACATATCAGCAACATCAGGTTCTTCTTCCGTACTATCTTCCTCACTCTTTACCGTTTTTTCAGCGGTAATTTCTCGTGTGTTTTTAGTAGCAGATTTTTCCGATTTAGTGAGTTCGTTTTTACTGATTTTGTGTTTTTTGCTAGCCTTCGATTTCAGCACAAAGTCAGCACTCTCTGTTTCTGACTCACTTTCTTTTTGTGCAGGTTTTTTATGCTTTAAGGCTTGCAGTTTCACAAAATCTTCCTCTTCCTTTTCAATAGGTAGATTAAATGAAGTATCTTGCGACAAGTCTAATAGGTCCGACACATCGGCAAGATTTGCATCCAGTATCCCCGCGTTTACCATTTCTTCGTGTTCGCGCCTTGCCTCGCGCACTTCTAGGCGTTCTTGCATTACAATCATAATGACGGAAGCCACGGGAGCGGATAAAATCATACCCACAAGTCCAAACATTGCCCCACCGATAATCATTGAGCCAACGATAACAAGCGCACGCGTATTCATACGCTTACTCATTATAAATGCAGGTACAAATGTAGTTACCAACGCCCAGTCAAGTATAGCAAAGACAACCGACATTAGCATCATATTTATGTCGCCGAACATCAATGTTACCACCGCCAACGGTATGGCTGCAATAAAGCCACCCAAATATGGAATTATTGTAAATAAGCCCAGTAGCAAAGCCATTAAAAATGCCATAGGCACGCCCATAATCAAGAAACCTATCAAGCCTATCACGAAAATTATAAACATAACAATGAGGTTTGAGATTACATATTGATTTAGCATATCGTTCGTGCGGTGCGTTATAGTCAAAATTTCTTCTGCGTGCTTGCGGTCATTGTACGCATAGGTTGTACGCTTGCACACGCTAGAAATAAGTTCTTTATCTTTTAGCATCAAGAATGACACCAAAAGCCCCATAAAAGTTGAAGCAACAATACTAAGTGTATCCATTAGAATTGATGCAATATTGCTAGTAAAAGTACTAATTCCCGACTGCAAAGCATTACCTATATTGTTGATTGCATCGGTAATTGCTTGGTCCAACTGCTCGGCTGGTAGTCCTGTCAAAGATTGTATAATACTAGTCAGTGAGGTCTTTATTTTATCTACCAGTACAGTTAGGTTTTCACCCTGAAATTCCTGCAAAACATTCACAAGGCTAGGCACTGAAAATGCAATAACTAGTGCAATTATTACAATCAAAATTGAATATAAAATACTAAGAGAAATTGCGCGTTTATATTTTCTCGCACGCGGGTTACCTACAAAGCAATTTTTTAGCAACTTGTTTTCGATAAATTCCATAGGTTTTAGTAGTAAAAAGCCTATGACAAGCGCAATAATTATAGGAGTAAGTCCAGCAAGAAGGCTTAAAAACAAGTTTCTAATTATGTCGCCCGCCATACTCCACAACACTAGCGCACAGAGTATCGCAATAAATAGCCAAACATACCATTTTTTGCTTCCTCTATGCTCATTATTATTTGTTGGATAATCTTGTTGCATTATTTACGCCCTCCTTTCTTGTGTTTTTTACTATTTGAAGATTTTGTAACTTTTTGTTGCTTTTGAGATTTTTGCTTAACAATATTTGTTTCAATTTCCTGCTTTTCTAGTACTTCGTGAGTTTGTTTGTTTTGCGCCACAAAATCACTATCTTCATTTTCTTTTAGCACCTTTTCTAGGTTATTTTCTTTTGATTTTCGTTCTTCATCTTTAAATCTTTGTAGCAGTGGCTCTATCTTTTTATCACCTATCAAAAAGTCATACAAAAGTAGCAAGCCACCTTGAATTAGGTACGCGTAATAAGTGAGTATTCGCCAAAAAAGCATTGCCCACACAAACACGCCCGTACTTGCAAAATATGGTGCAAATGCCGATGAGAAAGATAGTTCCGCAGTACCCGCTCCACCTGGAATAGGTATAAAACTTACAGCCATATCACATACCATTTGGAGTACCGCAAAAGTAAACCAAAGATTTATATCAAATGGACAGAAAATACAATACACAACAAACGGAATAGAATACCCCAAAAATGTTAGCAAGATACTAAGCACAAACTCGCCAAAGACTAACCAGCCACTTTTCATAAACATACGGAATGTAGAAATATACTCCTTGACCGTACGCATTAATTTTCTAAAAGTCCCTCGATAATCTTTGACTAAGTGCATTTTGTTGCATAGTTTAAGCAACCAAATTACCAGTCTTGGTGCTACTTTTTTACTTACAGAAAGCCACACAATCGCAAAAATTAACAATAAATTTGCACCTAAACCGATATAGGCAAGGGTCATAACGAATGGTGAAATATTTGCATCTTTGATTATTCCCGAACCAAAAAGCATTGTTAAAAACACAATCAAAATATATGTAGTTTGAGAATAAATGTATTTTGCCAGAGGCACACTTGTAGCGCTACTTGCATTTAGCCCGCGCTTATTCATATAGTAGATTTGGAAAGGTTGTCCACCTGTTGAAAGTGGCGTAATATTATCATAAAAACGGCAACACAAAGTCGATTTATAACTTAGCCACGGTCTGCTCCGCCCCGTTGCTTTTTTGACTGTCAAATACACACGCGCGGAATCGACAATATTTATAAGCATAAACAAAGCAAGAGCAACAATCAACCACCACCAGTTAAGTTTGCTTGATAACAACTCACCAAACGACACTGGCGTTTCGTTCATAAATTGATAGATAAGTATCCCTACCAAAATCGCTAGGTTAACCAACAAAAATACGATGTTTAGTATGCGTTTTTTCTTGCTTCGTTGATTTTTTACAGTTTCCATTGTGGACTGCATCAAATCTTTTGTCGCTTCTTCGCGTTTCGCCTCCTCAACCAAATGAGGTATAATATTGTCCGTTGTAATTGTGTCAGGTTTTTTCTTTTTCGCCACAAAAACTTTGTGTAGATAAGACGGCGAAAAGGCCTTGCGTTTATGCAAGACTGGTTTATATTCTATTGGCTTTTGATTGTCTATCTCGCGCTCATCTGCCATAAACTTCTCACCCAAAAAATCACTTTTCGCGACTTTATATAGTATATCTTATCATTTTATATTTTATTTGTCAAAGAAATAAACAAAAAAGGGAAATTTATTCCCAGTTTTGTAAATCATATTTAATTAAAGCAAATTCTTTTGTGTCCTCGGTCACGCGTAGTTGCTCTGAAATATCAACATTTGCAACCGCTAGCACCTCGTTTCCTTTTGCCAAAACAGGCAAATAATCGCGAATACGCGCTGGCACTTTTTTATCGTTTAGATAACTTTTGATTTTGCGGATACCGCCTCCAAATTTTTCGATAAAGTCACCCTCTTTTCGCACTCTCCATACCGCACCATTTGGTACTTTGCTCATATCAATAAGCAAATACCCAGCCTTCAATTCTGGTGTTTTTGTGCGTTTTACAGTGAGTTTTCCATACTCGCCAAATTTTATCGTGCCTACCTTAAAGTCCCACTCAGTGTCAATCACCACTTTTGGCTTTTTCCTTGCCATTGTGATATATTCGTACTCTTTATAGACATCAACGCTCTCAGGAAGATTGAGTTTTGAGCCATTCTCACCTGTTTTTGCTAAATTACAAATCATATCAAAATGCTTGCGCTCTATATTTGCGGTTACGCCTAATTTTTGGAAACAATCATCTAGCAACCTAAACACATAAGCATTGTTATAAACAAAATAATTTAAAGGAATTTTTATTAAATTGTCATTATATAGCACTGCATCAAATGAAATTTGTTTTCTAATCAACGCATCATCTTCTCTGCAAGTTTTACCAAAATTTGCAAGGTTTGCATCAAGGTTTGTCCATACTTTGCGCAATTCTGGCATAATTTTTTGTCTAATCAAGTTGCGTGAAATGGTCGTATCTTGATTTGTTTCATCTTCAAGATACTCAATATTGTTTTCATAAATATATTGCATAATTTCATCTTTTGGTGTATCTAGCATAGGGCGCACATAAAAATTGTCACGCACATAATCCATTCCAGATGCCCCTTTCAAACCACTACCACGCAAAATATGCATAAGTATAGTTTCTGCTTGGTCGCGTTGATGATGAGCAATACACATATAATCTACAATTCCGCGTTTTCTCAAACTATCAAACACACCGTATCTTGCCTCTCTGCACGCTTCTTCAAGCCCCATACCCTTTTGTTTAGCAAGCATACCAGCCTCAACCTTGAATTTGTGAAAACGAATACCATTATTACGACAAAATTCCTCTACAAATTTTGCCTCGACCTCATCATTTTCACGCGTTCCGTGAATAACATTGATAGCCAACAACTCAATATCAAGTTTTTCTTTGTTTTTGTTTAAAAAGTGAAGCAATGCCATACTATCAGAGCCACCGCTCACCCCAACACCTACTACGCTACCCGCAGTAAAAAACTTCTTTTCCAAAATAAAATTAAGTAAATTCTCCATATTTTCTCTCCTATATTTATATTATACTATAAAT
>CAVBHV010000008.1:0-15276 GCA_963595385.1 bacterium | reverse complement strand
TAATGATTGTCTATGGTTGCCTAGTATGCAAGAAATGGCATCTAGTGGTGTTGGTGGAATATGGCAGATAAATGAAACAGAAAGAGGACAGACAACGGACGCTTCATCGTGGTCGCGCTCTTCCGGTAACGGTAGTTCAAGCTATGCGTATTTTGTAAGCCCCTCCGGGTCTGGTAACTCTTACAATCGTGTGAGTAATTCCTACGCTGTGCGTCCCGCGCTTCACTTAAATCTTGAATCTGCCGTGCTTAGCACGGCGCACCAAGTTTCTGTTTCCGCGAGCGACAGTAGCCAGGGGACTGTGAGTTTAGGTGGTGGAACATACGCGGAAAACTTATTTAAAATAGGTACTTCTGCCACAATTACGGCAACTCCAAATTCGGGGTATAGTTTTGATTACTGGTTGGTAAATGGTACTAAAATTACTGCAAATCCGTATGTTTTCACAGTTAACGAAGATACTACAGCCGTTGCATATTTCAAACGAGTATATAGCGCAAATATCACTAGTACAAACACAGCACTAAACATTACTTCTTCATACAATTTGGACAACGGAACATATAGCGTAATTCCAGCGACTGCAAACTTGTATATATATAGTGTACAAGTCGATACAAGTGAAATAGAAATTTTGAAATCGCGGAGCGGAATATTAAATTATTCCGGCGCGAGCGGTTTCATACGATATACGGTCAATGAAAATAACAAGCAAATTATCTTTGAAATTTTTGCCTTCACGGGTGATATCAATATAAAATTGACTTATGTAAATACAAGCCCAAATCTCCCAAACACCTCAGGCGGGGCGAGTGTAAATGGAGTGGGGCTAGAAACAGGTGATGGCGGGCAAACACTGGTAAACGGTTTCGACAGTGAAGATGAAAATGCGATTGTGCATCTCAGTGCAATACCATATAAAGGGTATAATTTCGAGGGGTGGTACATTGGTGATGAAATCATTACTTTTACAAATTCGAGCGGACAAAAGGTGACTGCCGACAGTTCAAAATTGAGCATAGACATTCCGCTCAGTGCGGTAAAAGGTAAAATTATCACCGCAAAGTTTACTAAAAACACAACCCAAAATATAAATAGTGAAACGGACAATTCGACTGATTTCTGGGAATAAATAAAATAGATAACCGCGGGAGCGTGGCTCCCGCGGTTTTTCCTTTAAAAAACAAAAAAGTTGGTTAATTACCAACTTTTTTCAAAAATTATTTGCGGTTACGCTTACGAGCGGCTTCGCTCTTTCTCTTGCGCTTTACGCTAGGCTTTTCGTATGCTTCGTGCTTACGCAAATCACCGATAATACCATCTTTTTGGCACTTACGCTTAAATCTCTTTAATGCGCTGTCGATTGATTCATCTTTTCCAACTACAACCATTGTCATTGTTTCTCACCACCTTTGCGTAAAAATATTAAGTTAATTTTGCCATAATTTCTAAGCAATGTCAAGCAGATTTTTAAATTATTTTATGCAAAAATCACTATTTTTAGAATATTTACCTCATAAAAAATAAGTTTTGGCAAAAACGATTGCCAAAATTAACAAAAGTTGCTAGAATAAAGGGAATGTATTTGCGTTGAACGGGAGAGTTATTATGTTAGCAAAAGTAAAGACATTGGGCTTAATGGGTATTGAGGGCTTTGAATTGGTGGTTGAAACCGATGTAAACAACGGCTTGCCAAAATTTGATATTGTGGGGCTACCTGACACTGCCATAAAGGAAAGTAAAGAGCGTATTCGTAGCGCAATTAAAAATTCTTGTCTAAAATTTCCTATGCTGAAATTGACCGTAAACCTTGCGCCTGCAGACCTCAAAAAAGAGGGACCAATTTATGATTTGCCGATTGCAGTGTCTTTGTTAATTTGTACGGGCGAGATTAAATGTTCATTTATCAAAGAATGTACTTTCATTGGTGAACTTAGTCTTGATGGCTTGACAAGAAAGGCAACGGGCGTATTGCCTCTATTGATTACGGCGCGTTCGCTAGGACATAAGCGCGTGTTTATACCTGCCGAAAATACACACGAGGCAAGTTTTATCGAGGGTATTGATGTGTACCCTGTAAAGTCGCTTGCGGAACTTGTACAATATCTAAACGGTGAGGCGAATATTGCGCCTGTGGCTAAGCAAAAATTTCAAGACTTGCAAGAGTGCAAGCCTGATGAAAATGATTTTTGCTATGTAAAAGGGCAGAGGGCTGCGAAGCGTGCAATGGAAATCGCTGCTTCTGGTGGACACAATATTATGATGATTGGTCCCCCTGGTGCTGGTAAGACTATGCTTGCTAGGTGTTTGCCTTCCATTTTGCCTGCTATGACATTTGAGGAGTCTTTGGAAGTAACGAAAATCCATAGTGTAGCGGGCATACTAGACAACAAAGAAGGCATTGTGTGGAAAAGACCTTTCCGCTCTCCGCATCACACGACTACCGCTGTTACCCTCACTGGTGGTGGCGCAAAAGCCAAACCAGGTGAAATTAGTTTGGCGCACAACGGCGTACTATTCTTGGATGAGTTGCCAGAATACAACCGTAAAACGATAGAAACCTTGCGCCAGCCTCTTGAAGATGGTGTAATTACAGTTGCGCGTGTGCAAAATACCATTAATTACCCTGCTAAATTTATGCTTGTCACTAGTATGAACCCTTGTCCTTGTGGAAATTACGGCTCAAAGACACGCGAGTGCCGTTGTTCGCCAACTCAAATTCACAACTATCTAGGAAAACTCAGTGGACCGCTTATGGATAGAATAGATTTGCATGTGGAAGTTGATGGGATAAGTTTTGATGAACTCAATTCAAAGGAAATTACCGAAGAAACAAGTGCTACTATTCGCGCTCGCGTAAACAAGGCGCGCGCTATTCAAAATGAAAGATTTAAAAATTCGCCTACCACTTGTAATGCGCGTATGAACAAGCAAGAGATTGCGCTTTACTGTCATTTGAGTGAAGATAGTAACGAACTCATTAAACAAGCATTTGAAAAACTAAACTTGTCTGCGCGAGCGCATAATCGAATACTCAAGGTTGCGCGTACTATCGCCGACCTTGAAGGCTCAAAAGACATAGAAATACAACACTTAGCAGAAGCCATTGGCTATCGTTCGCTAGACAAAAAATATTGGATGTAATTATGGAAATTGAAGAAAAAGTATATATTTGGCTTTCTATGAGTGATATGCCAGTCAATAAACTTTATGATTTGGCAAATTCGTATGCAAATTTGGAAGATTTGTGGAATGTGACTCATTATGATTCGCACATAATGCAATACCTTGATGGAAACGAATTTCAAGAATTAATGAGTATTCGCGCTAGCGGTAGATTTGACAAAGTAATCGAAAAACTGGTTACTTCGCGAATTAAATATATCACGCTAGATAGCCCGTTATACCCTGAACAGTTAAAAAATTTGGATATGCCACCACTTATCATATATTATATAGGCGACATAAGTTTGTTGAAATCGCGTTGTTTTGCTATCGTAGGGTCGCGAGTTTGCACGCGTTATGGCAAGGAGCAAACAGAACGATTTGCGCAGAGCATCAGCAAGGCAGGTTTTACGATTGTAAGTGGCCTTGCAGAAGGAATTGATGGTCACGCACACGAAGGTGTAATGAAGATTAAAGGCAAAGCAATCGGCGTGCTTGCGGGCGGACTTGACTATATTTTCCCTGCAATAAATGTACAACTTGCGCGCAATGTCGTAAACAATGGCGGATTGATTATTTCGGAAAAAGCCCCTGATGTAAACGCAAAGCGATACACTTTTGTGCAACGCAATAGAATAATTGCTGGACTATCTGAGGGTGTACTTGTGACCGAGGCGGGCAAAGACAGTGGCGCTCTATATACAGTAAACTTTGCACTCGATGGTGGCAAAGAGATTTTTGCCCTACCAGGGAATTGCAACAGTCTTGCAAGTGAGGGTACAAACTTTTTGATAAAGCAATTTTATAGTTGTTGCGTGACAAAACCAGAAGAAATCATCACAGCATTAAACAATAATCAAGAAGCGCCTACTGAGGTACACGAACAAGCAAAATTAGATATAACATTTACCCTAAAACCTGAGGAATTGCAAATTTTGGAATTTGTGCGCACCGAGGACAGACATTTTGACGAAATATTAGAAAAAACACAATTAGATGCAAAAAAATTGATTGGACTGTTGACAACAATGGAAATTCGTGGTTTAATAAATAAGTTACCAAGTAATTATTACGGAATTAAGGATTAAATCAAAATGTACTATGAAATGCTATTATTTGTGTTTATCGGCTTTTGGGTTATCAAATTTTTGGTTACTCGCTAAATTGAAATGCGGAGGTTTAAATGAAATTAGTAGTTATAGAAGGTCCAGGTAAGCGCCCTACTATCAAAAAATATCTAGGTGATGGTTTCGAAGTGTTTGCTACAAAAGGTCATGTACGCGATTTGCCAGTACATGGTTTTGGCGTGGAAATAAACAACAACTTTGAGCCTAAATATGAAATCTTAGAGGACAAAAAAGATGTCATCAAGTCGTTAAAAGAAGTTGCTTCCAAAGCAGAACGAATTTATCTCGCAACCGACCCTGACCGCGAAGGTGAAGCGATTTCTTGGCATGTGGCAAATGTGTTGGGGTTAAATCCACAAGATGATGTGCGTATCGAATTTAATGAGATTTCAAAAGATGCGGTACAACACGCTTTGTCCACTCCGCGTGCGATTGATGCAAATTTGGTCGATGCACAACAAGCGCGTAGAGTGCTTGATAGGTTGGTTGGTTACAAACTTTCTCCTATCATTAGTAAGAAAATCCAGCCAAAACTTAGTGCTGGTCGTGTGCAATCGGTTACTCTTAAATTGGTAGTGGACCGTGAGCGCGAGATAATCAACTTTAAGCCAGAAGAATGGTGGGCAATTACCGCAAGCCTTGCAAAAATCGGCGAGGCGGACAAGCAGTTTAACGCAAGTTTGCTAAACAAAAACGGCAAAAAGATAAAAATTACAAGTGTGCAAGAAAAAGATGCATTTTTGGCGGATATTGCAAACCAGCAATGGCGAGTTGCAAATCTCAAAAAGAGTGTGACAAAATCGCACCCGCCTGCGCCATACATTACTAGTACAATGCAACAAGATGCACTAAACAAACTAGGTATGACTTTGAAGCGCACCACTGCTTCTGCGCAACAACTCTATGAGGGTGTCGAAATTGAAGGTAGAGGCAAAACAGCGCTTATTACATATATTCGTACAGACTCTGTGCGTGTATCTCCTGATGCGCAAAAAGTGGCTAGAAATTATATTATAAATACTTTTGGCGAAAAATATTGTCCCGCAACTCCAAATATTTACAAATCTAAAAAATCTGCGCAAGATGCCCACGAGGCAATAAGACCTATTTATATTGATATAAAACCAGAAGATGTCAAAAATAGCCTTACTGCGGACAACTATAAACTTTACAAATTGATTTATGAGCGTTTTTTGGCTAGTCAAATGGCAGATGCTACATACAACTCAGTATCAGTAGATATTGATGTAAAAGATTACACTTTTAGAGCGACTGGGCGTACTCCTATTTTTGCGGGCTATACTGCATTGTATCAAGAGTATGTTGCAAAAGATAAAGAAGATGATGAAACGCTAAGCGCAATCCCAGAATTAAACGAAGGCGAAATCGTTGACCTTATGGGGTTAAAAACTGACCAAAAATTTACTAAGCCACCAGCAAGGTACACTGAGGCAAGTTTGGTAAAAGCTATGGAAGAAAAAGGTATCGGCAGACCTGCGACTTACACTCCAACCATTACTGTTTTATTTAATCGTAAATATACAGAAAATGAAGGGCGTTATATAAAGCCTACTGAATTAGGTTGCGCGGTTGTCGATTTGCTTGTGCAGTATTTCCCTGAAATAATGAACATTACATTTACTGCTGATATGGAGAGCGACCTAGATGATATTGCGAATGGTGGTAAAGAATGGCACGGCGTTATTTCAAACTTTTATACTGGTTTTAAAGAGGAATTAGACAAGGCATATGACGCACTCAAAACTTTTGTAGAGGAAACTGATGAGGTTTGCGATAAGTGCGGAAGCAAAATGGTAATTCGTATGGGCAAGTATGGAAAGTTTATGGCTTGTAGTAATTACCCTAAGTGTAAGAATATCAAGAATATGGCAAATGAAGAAGAACAAGAGGAAACCGATGAGATTTGTCCTGAATGTGGTAGTAAACTATTAGTGCGTGTTGGCAAGTACGGGAAATTTTTGGCTTGCAGTAATTACCCAGAATGTGCATATAAAAAGAATATGGGTGAGAATAGCGCTATTGTGGAAACAGACAAGGTATGTGATAAGTGTGGACACAAAATGGTAGAGCGTGTAGGAAAGTTTGGGAAATTCTTGGCTTGTAGTAATTACCCTAATTGTAAAAATATTATGTCTATCAATAAGACAGTAGGCAAATGCCCTCTATGTGGTAAAGATGTAGTAGAGAGGAGAAACAAAAAAGGTGATATCTTTTATGGGTGTACTGGGTATCCTAGTTGTAGTATGATATTTAAAGATGCACCTACTGGGGAGATGTGTCCTACTTGTGGAAACAATCTATTGCATAAAGAAAGCAAGGGCGAGATAAAAGACTATTGTGCAAATCCAAATTGCACTTATGAAAAGATAATTTCTAAAAAGGAAGATTAATTTGCAAAAAGTATTAGTGATAGGTGCTGGTCTAGCGGGGGCGGAGAGTGCGTGGCAATTAGCGAAGCGTGGCGTACAAGTTGATTTGGTAGAAATGAAACCTACGAAATTTACCCCTGCTCACAAGGACAAAAATTTTGGAGAGTTGGTTTGTTCAAATTCGTTTAAGTCGGATACTCTTGATTTCGCGACTGGACTATTAAAACGCGAATTGCGCGAAATGAGAAGTTTCATAATGGAATGTGCAGATATGGCAAAAATTCTTTCGGCAAATACCTTGACTGTTGATAGAGAAAAGTTTGCTAGTATAATTACCGAGAGATTAAGGTCAAATCCTAATATCAATATTATCAATACGGAAGCAACTGAATTTGACTTAAATAAGCCCGTTATTGTCGCTAGCGGTCCATTGTGTACGGAAGGCTTGTCAAAATTCTTGGAGCAACTCATAGGCGAGAAATTGTATTTTTACGATGCCGTTGCACCGATTGTGTCTGCTGATAGTATTGACTATAATCACGCTTTTTTGCAAAATAGGTTTGGAACAGAGGGCGATGGTGAATACTTAAATTGTCCACTTAACAAACAAGAATATTTGACTTTTTGGCACGAGCTAGCAAATGCCGAAAGAGTGCAACTACACGATTTTGAAAAAGAAATAAATTTTGAGGGGTGTTTGCCTGTCGAGATTATGGCAAAGCGTGGCGAAGATGTATTGCGTTGTGGTCCTTTGAAACCTATGGGTATATCGCAAGATGACAAAAAGCCATATGCTGTTGTGCAGTTGAGAAAGGAAAATATGGAAGGGCAAGCGTATAATTTGGTAGGTTTTCAAACTAACCTTACTTTTCCCGAGCAAAAAAGAGTATTTGCGCTTATACCCGCGCTAAAAAATGCTGAATGGTTGCGTATGGGGGTAATGCATAGAAATACATATATCAATGCACCCAAATTTTTGAATAGATATTTTCAATTAAAAGAAAAACCAAATATTATGTTTGCTGGGCAAATTGCAGGTGTAGAAGGTTATACTGAAAGTGTCGCAAGTGGTTTACTTTGTGGAATAAATATGGTAAAATATTTAAGCAACTCGCCTTTGATTAATTTTAGCATAGATACTTGTTTGGGCGCTTTGGGAAATTTCTTGGAAGCGGGTAACCCGAATAATTTTCAGCCTATGCACATAAATTGGGGGTTGTTAAGACCATTAGATGTGCCAAAGCAAGAGAAAAAATCTACATATGTGGCGCGTTCATTGGCAAAAATATCGCAAATAAAGGAGAACGAGAATGGAATATAGAGGAACTACAATAGTTGCGGTCAAAAGAAATGGCAAGACGGTCTTTGGGGCTGATAGTCAAGCCACTCTTGATACAATGATTTTTAAAGATGGTGTAAAAAAATTACACAAAATATACAATGACAAGGTAGTAGTAGGCTTTGCTGGGGCGGTTGCTCAAGCGTTTGCTTTGTTGCGTGTGTTGGAGGAAAATTTAAACAAATATTCAGGAAACCTACAACGCGCACTTGTCGAGATGTCTAGCGGTTGGCAAAACCTCAATGCAATGCGTTCTAGTGTAGAGGTTATGATGATTATTGCGGACAAGGACAATATGTTTGTCTTTACAGGTGACGGTATGGTGACTAAGCCAAACGATGATTTTGTATCTATCGGCTCTGGTAGCAAATACTGTCTAGGCGCTGCGCGTGCCTTATTTGAAAACACAAAACTAAGCGCGCGTGATATTTGCGAAAAATCACTTATGATTGCGAGTGATTACTGCATTTACACAAATAAACACTTATTTTTTGAGGAGGTGGAATAATTATGCAACTTATGACACCAAAAGAAATTGTAAACGAATTGGACAAATATATAATCGGTCAAGACAAAGCAAAGCGTGCTGTTGCTGTTGCGTTGCGTAACCGTTACCGCAGAAGCAAACTTCCAGAAGAAGTGCGCGAAGAAATTACGCCAAAAAATATCCTTATGAAAGGTCCTACTGGTGTGGGTAAGACTGAGATTGCGCGTAGATTAGCAAAACTTGTACACGCGCCTTTTGTAAAAGTTGAGGCTACCAAATATACCGAAGTTGGTTATGTTGGTCGTGATGTGGAAAGTATGATACGCGATTTGGTCGAAACTGCTATTAGACTTGTTAAAGATGAAAAATTTGAGGCAGTCAAAGCAACGGCTACAAACAATGCAAACAAAAAAATTCGTGACATTATGTTGAAGCAAAAATCTAATGCCACTCCAAAAACTACCACAAGCACCACAACTGATGGTACAGTGGAAATTGTGGTTGAGGATAGTGCAAAAGCAAATGCTGAAAAATTGCTAAAAGAAATAGAGTCTGGCGCTTTGGATAATGAAATCATTGAAATGGAAGTTACAGACACTCCACAAGCGATTGAGATTATCCCAGGAAATCAAGATACGAACATCACTGATATGTTGAGTGGCTTTTTACCAAAACGCAAGAAATTGCGCAAAATTTCGGTAGCACAAGCCCGTAAAAACCTCGTGAATGATGAGGCAAGCAGGCTTATTGATATGGATTCAGTGAATGAAGAAGGTATCCGCAGAGCCGAGCAAGAGGGTATTATTTTCATTGATGAAATAGACAAAATTGCCGTTTCTAGCGGTAGTAGAAATGGTCCCGATGTATCACGCGAAGGCGTACAACGCGATATTTTGCCTTTTGTAGAGGGGTGTACTGTTAGTACAAAATATGGTATAATTCGTACTGATTACATTTTATTTATCGCAGCGGGTGCTTTTCACATAGCAAAAGTGGAGGATTTAATCCCAGAATTGCAAGGCCGTTTCCCTATTAGGGTCGAACTCGAAAACTTAACAGCAAAAGAGTTTTACAAAATTTTGACACAGCCTAAAAATGCAATCACAAAGCAACAAGCAGATTTGTTGAAAGTAGATAATATCGAACTTGAATTTGAAGAAGATGCTTTAAAGGAAATCGCGCATATTGCCGAACTTGAAAATGAAAATAATGAAAATATAGGTGCAAGGCGTTTGCATACAATTTTGGAAAGTTTGCTAGAAGATGTTAGTTTTGAGGCGGGCGGAAATCACCCTATGAGCAAAGTCGTAATTACAAAAGAATTTGTGCTTAAAGCGTTGGAGCAAACTGTCAAAAAATATGATATTAGTCGTTATATAATGTAATTTAAGGATAGGAAAATGAGTAAAAACGAACCTATAAGAGGTACAAAAGATTATTTGCCTCGTGAAATGGCTCTAAGAGAAAAAGTTAAATCTACAATTCTCAAAACTTACAAGAGTTTTGGTTATTTGCAAATAGGTACTCCCGTTTTGGAAGATATTGACCGATTGTTGGGTAGCGATGGCGGTGACAACCTAAAATTAATCTACAAGGTGCTAAAACGCGGTGAAAAATTAGATTTGTCGAAACAAGACTTAACTGAGCGCGATATTGTTGATATAGGTCTAAAATACGACCAAACGGTGCCGTTAGTGCGTATGTATAGCAACAATCAAAATGAACTACCTAGTCCGTTCAAGTCTATTCAAATTGACTATTCATTTAGGGCTGATAGACCGCAATTAGGTAGAGCAAGGCAGTTTGTGCAGTGTGATATTGATATTTTGGGTGATGCTACAAACAGTGCGGAAATTGATATTATCAATACAACTGCAAAGACTTATAGCGCTTTGGGGTTGAAAAATATAACCGCAAAAATTAACGATAGGCGTATTTTATCTGATTTGATTAAGAATTTGGACTTTGCAAATGAAGGAGAAAAAGAGATTTGTATTTGCCTTGATAAATTAGACAAAATCGGCGAAAGTGGAGTGCTTACCGAACTCATTGAGCGTGGCTTTGATGAGGCTAAAAGCACAAGACTATGTAATATCATTGCTGAAATCAAAGAAGCAGGCAATGACTTTGATGCAGTGCTAACAAATTATGGCGTGCGTGCGGAAGTTATCGAAAGCGTAAAGCAAGTTATATTAGGTGCAAACGCGTTGAGTGATGGCAATTTTAAAGCGGTATTTGACATTTCTATTGTTCGTGGGCAAAACTACTACACTGGTGCTGTTTATGAATTTTATATCGAAGGTATGAATGGCGCTTGTGCGGGCGGTGGTAGATACGACAATATGGTAGAGAAAATGACAGGCAAAGCAGTACCAGCGGTTGGTTTGGGACTGGGGTTTGAGCCTACTTGTATTTTGGCAATTCAGCAAGGCTTGGTGAAAGTAGATGAAAAAACTATCGCGGTATTGTATAAGCCTGAGCAAAATTATGTAGATGCAATGCAACTTGTGCAAAAACTCAACAAAACAGCAAATGCTGGTGCTATACAGATTAAGAAAAACTTAAATCACCAGTTGGAATTGTTAAAAGCAAACGGATATACGCACTTTTGCTATTTCCGTGAAAATTTAGAGGCTAACGAAGTCGAAATTCAAGAATTGTAAAATTGAACAATTTGCAAGTTTTGTGTAAATTTAATCAAATTGCTTAAAAA
Organism: bacterium; assembly: GCA_963595385.1. GTDB lineage: Bacteria > Bacillota > Clostridia > Christensenellales > UBA1242 > UBA7867. Next base: position 4,055 of record CAVBHV010000008.1, on the reverse strand, counting down.
TATTTGATTTTTAATCTATTTTACGCTAAGATAGGTTGAATAAGAAAGTAAATTTTGAAAATACTTTTCTGTGTAAAACAAAAGGAGAATTTATAATGGCTATTGTACACATTAATAAAGAAAATTTTGATGAGATTATCGTAAACGGGGATAAACCAGTGCTTGCGGACTTTTTTGCTACTTGGTGTGGCCCTTGTAAGATGCTTTCTCCAATTTTGGAGCAAATTGAACAAGAAATGAGCGACAAAATCGTAGTTGCAAAAATTGATATTGATGAATGTATGGATATTGCGCAAGAATACGGCATTATGAGTGTGCCTACTATGATTTTGTTTCAAGATGGTGCTGAAACCGCGCGTGCTGTTGGTTTTAGACAAAAATCACAAATTGAAGATATGATTTCTTCTAAATTAGATTAATTAAACAAAGCAACCTAAACTGGTTGTTTTTTGTTCTATAAAAAAATTTATGAGATTATGTGGCAGTATTGACAGTTTATGGCAAAAGTGATATAATAAAACTATAAGAGAGATTAAACACAAAAAAGGAGAACATTATGAACAAAATTTATCTTGACAATGCCGCTACTACGCCTTTGTCTAGTGAAGTTTTAAATGAAATGATGCCTTATTTGACTGATACTTTCGGTAATCCTAACAGTTTGCACAGTTTTGGTAGGCAAGCAAAGGCGGGAGTTGACCTTGCGCGTGAGCGCATTGCAAGAGCAATAGGTTGTGAGTCTAACGAGGTTTACTTTACTAGTGGTGCAACAGAGGCAAACAACTGGGCATTGAATGGTATTGCAAAGGCAAATCGTCACAAGGGCAATCACATTATTACTTCAAAAATTGAACACCCTAGCATTTTGGAAACTTGCAAAAAGTTGGAGCGTGAGGGGTTTAGAGTAACTTACCTCGATGTAGATGAAATGGGCTTAGTGCGCATAGACCAATTACTTCACTATGTGAGTGCAGATACAATCTTGATTTCAATAATGACTGCCAATAACGAAGTCGGCACTATTCAAAATATTCAAGCAATCGCAAGCATTGCAAAAGAAAAGAATATTATTTTCCATACAGATGCTACACAAGCAGTTGGAGCAATAAACCTTAGCGTTCACGAAATGGGCATTGATGCGATGAGTATCAGTGGACACAAATTGAATGGACCAAAAGGTGTTGGTGCGCTCTATGTTCACGATGGTGTTGTAATTACTCCATTTATGAATGGTGGCGAACAAGAGTCAGGACTCCGTGGAGGTACTAGCAATGTACCTGCGATTGTGGGGCTAGGCAAGGCTGTCGAAATCGCTACCCGCGACATTATTGTCAACAGCAAAAAATTGCGTACTTTGCGTGACTACTTTATAGCGCAAGTGGAACAAAACATTACAATGACACATTTAAACGGTCACCCTGTCCAAAGATTGCCAAACAATGTAAACTTGTCGTTTGGTATGGTAGAGGGAGAAAGTTTGATGTATATGCTCGACCTTGCTGGTATCGCTGTAAGCACAGGTTCTGCTTGTTCTTCTGGTTCTGTTGAGAATAGTCATGTGTTGACTGCTATGGGAATTAGCCCCGATTTGGCACAAGGTGCGGTTCGTTTTAGTTTTGGTAAAAATACCACCAAAGAAGAATTGGACTATGTGGTTCAAAAATTAGCAGAAAGCGTGGAAAAATTGCGCAAAATCTCAGCAATGAGCAAATCTCAAGTAGGAAAGGAGGACGAGTAATAGTATGTACAACCCTAAAATTATGGAAATATTGCAAAATCCTCAAAATGCAGGTATGTTGCGTGGAGCAAATGCTATCGGTAGAGCAGATAGCGAAGTATGTAGCGACATCGTGAAATTTTATGTTGAAATTGAAAATGGCGTGGTTAAAGATGCTAAATTCAAGACATTTGGTGGGGCTACCTTGATTGCGGTTTGTTCGACTACTGCAAAAATGATAATAGGCTTGACCGTTGATGAAATGTTGAATTTTAATATAAACGAAGTATTAAATGAGTTGGGCGAGATTGCCCCTCAAAAAGATTATTGCTTAAATCTTGCTAGTCAAGCACTTACAAATGCAGTTGATGACTACTACAAGCATTTGGAAAAAGAAGCAAATAGTCAAAAATAGTGAGGAGTTTTGTTATGAATTATCAAGCATTTACTAAGTTAAAAGACAAAAGATACCGCGCGTTGGGCTTTGCGGTGACTTGCTTTGGAAAGGAAATTAAAAAAGAAATTGACAGTTGTTATGAGGATAAAAAACTTTTGCAAAAAGATATAACTAGATTTTAATATATTTACTTTTTTAAACTAGCATTAAGTGATAAAGAGTATTACTATACTAGCGATGATGCAAAAAGTATGGTTTTGTTGCGCTCTTGTCTAAAAAAGGCAAAATTGCCTACTAACCTGATTTCAAATTTTGAAATTAATGCACTAGAAGTGAAAGAGAATTTGTATTCTAATGTAAATGTGAAAGTAAACGATACTTTTTATAATGAGCAATTTCGCTTCGTTGATACTGCCAAGTGTAAAGACAAGACTGAAATTGTGTTGACTAAATAATTTTGCCAAATATTTACTCTACTAATTTATCAAAAACTACGCAAAATAGTTTTAGAAAAATAAAGGAGGGAGTAACTATGTGTGATGGTGTTTTGATTGGTATGATGCTTGGTGCTGTGGCTGGCGCGATTTTGGTGCAAACTTGCAAACCAGTTCGTGATGCTGTGGAAAAAGGCAAGCAAAAACTTAAAGACCAAGTGGCAAAAATGTAACAAACTACATTGTAAAATTCAAAAAGCAAATCTTAGTAGATTTGCTTTTTCTTTTATGCAAATTGCAACTTTTAGATATTTTCCAAAAATTGTAAATTTTTAACAAATGTTCTCAATTCGCTTGACAATTTTCGAAAATTTGTTTATATTTGAAATTAGAAGTAGCGGGCAGTATATCATTCCTTTTTATAAAAGGTAGTAAAATTATGTCAATATTTTATAGTGATGAAGAACTAGTGCGCTTGGTTAATTCGGGTACAAAAATTAATGCTTTGAGTTATATTGAGCGTAATTGCGGAGATGTTTCCGAAAAGATGACAAATCTTATCGGTTATGCTTATGTGTTGCATTTGCTTTTTGAAAATGAAGAAAATGGTAGGTGCCGTTGGCTATACTTTTGGGAAGATTTTAAAAAGTATCTCAAAATCTCCGTAGTGCTGAGGTTTGAGGAGGCTAGATACAATATTATTGTTGGCTATATGCTAAATAAGTATTGGGAGAAGATTTATAAGGACCCGTATTATGATAAGGGGCAAGAGTGGCTGGCTAGTGCGATTAAATTGACAAAAGATAAAAATGTCAAAAATTTGGCACGCTTCTTTTTAACCAAAAAATTAAGGGTCAAAAAGCAATTATTACAATCAATGGACCTCAATAGTTTGTTTCCAACCGATTCAATAGTAGATACCTATTTTAGGAATTTGGTATTAAAAGAGGCACAAGCGGAGTAAAATAACTTTTAAATTTTTCCACACTCCATAGGGCAATCTCTATGCCTAATTTTTACTTTTTCGTGCGGAAAATGTCTAAAATTGTAAAAATTTGGCGAAAAACTGCAAATTTTTTCAAAAATTTTAATTTGAGGGCTTATTTTGTTTGGAATTTTGCGCAAAATATAGTAAAATTAAACTAACAAAATGAAAAAAGAGGAGAATATTATGCAAGACTTCAAACACGAAATTTCCCAGGGGGGGGGGGCGCTTAAATAGCCCAAAAATTGTTGTATTGCACAACGCTTTGTCTTTGCGAGGGAGCGTGGCGACCACGGCAATCTCAAAGAGTTGTGCGAGTACCGGCTGGCAAAGTATTGTCGTTTCTAAAAAAGATAATTGTTTTGTCAGACTTTCCGTACCTAGCGGTGCTACAAGGCATTGCGAGCGTAGCGGGCTGGCATTGCCTATCATTCTACTAAACTTACTATTCTGCCAGACTTTCCGCGTACAGAGTACGCTCCAAGGGGCAATCTCTCAAGCGCATTCTTTCAATCTGCAACT